>JANWZY010000179.1 GCA_025061935.1 Verrucomicrobiia bacterium | reverse complement strand
CTGCATGCACAATGCCTGGGCAATAAACTCAGCATCCATCAAACCGCCTTTGCCCGTCTTGATCGCCAAGTGATCCTTTCCGGGTGGCGTCCGGTCTCTTTCGATGCGCATCCGCATTTTGTGGATTTCTGCTTTCCAATCGGGCCTGTAAGCGGCTAGGCCGCGGCCGCCGGCAGACCGAAGCCGTGTTGCGCCGACGGCCTCGGCATGCGCCGCGGAAAAACCCTTTTGGGGGCTGGTCATGCCTGCGCTACGGAGCGGGAAGCCCGCAGCGACGTTTTCCAGCCTAAAATCAGTCAATGAAGCGGCCAACTGTTGGAATTCCTCACCGATTTGGAGGTTCCCGGCGACGTAGCGTGTGCGTGTGAGCGCCTGAATTTCCCATAATTGCGCTCGGTGGCGGTAGTACTGTTCGTGCGCATCGAGCGTATTTACCAGCAGCCCCTTTTCGCCGTCGGGACGCAACCGAACATCGGTATGGAATACAATCCCATGTTCAGTCCGTCGGGAAAGTAGTTCAAGGACTTCGACCGCCAACCGCTGCAAAGCGGCCAAATCTTTAGCCTTCCGGTCAGCGACAAACATCAAATCAAGGTCCGAGCCATAATTGATTTCGCATCCACCGAGTTTGCCCAACCCGATTATCGCAAAAGGCGGACATTCAAGCCCGTGGCTCCTCAAGACCACCTCGAGCGCGTATTGGATGCACGCGTCGGCCAGCGCGGTCAACTCGGTCAGGTTCTGCTCGAAGTCAACCAGGCCGAGGATATCCCGCAGCCCGATTCGCATAAGCTCCGCTTCGTGATAACGGCGTAGCCATGCGAACTGGTCGGCATCTTCGCTACCTCGCTGCAATTCGCGTAAAATCTCTTCGGACGTTTTGCGCTGCACCAGCCGTTCACCGGTCACAAGCATGTCCACAAGGTCTGGACTGCGAATTGCAAGCTCGGCGAGGTATTCGGACCGATCAAACAAAAGCAGCATCAGCTCGAATATTGCAGGGTTACTGTGCCACAGCTCGAGCAGTGTCTTCCGTGCCCCGTACGCAGCAATAAAGCTGTCGAGTCTGGCCAACACGCGGTCAGGATCGGACAGCGTCTTGGGCGGCAGCGTGGGTGCTGGGGCTTTCGGATCGTCCTTGCGGCACATGGCGAGCAGCCTGGGCACAAGGCCACGGGCAAGCTCTGCGGTGCGCGGCGATACGTGGACGTAGCCGGGGCCTTCGACAAACTCCTTTAGTATCCGAAAGCCTTTCTCCGGGTCCCGGAACCAGTGCTTGGCTAAAATTTCTCTCCACTGCTCCTCGGCGCCATCAAACTGCTCGGGCAGCTCTGACTTAATTCTGGGCGGCTCGAGCTTTAGCACCGAATCGAATGCGCGCCTAACATTGCGCGTATGTGCGCGCAATGCATGTTCGAACTTTTCCACAGACCGAAAGCCCATGAGGCGCGCCAGTCTTTTTCGCGCATGCGCCGAGGCAGGAATAGTATGCGTTTGAAGGCCCTGCTCCATTTGCAGCCTGTGCTCGAGCTTGCGTAGGAAACAGTATGCGCGCTGGAGTTGGCGCGCAGTGCGCAGCCCGAGCAGGTTGTACTGCGCCAACTTGTCCAGTGCAGGCAATGTCTGCGAAATCTGAAGGAAAGGTATCTTACCGGCGTGTAACAGTTGGAGCGCCTGCACTATGAATTCGATTTCACGGATACCCCCACGCCCCAGCTTGATATTCCGGTCCAACTCGTCCGCCCGCAAGACTTCCGTTTCGATCCGCTTCTTCATCTGCCCGATTTCGGATAGCGCCCCCGGCAAATTCGACCGGGGAAACCTAAACGGCTGGACCATCTCGACAAATTCAGCCGCGAGCGATTTATCGCCCGCAACACCTCTGGCGCGGATCAACATCATGCGCTCCCACGTCTGACCCCATTGTGCGTAATAGTTTTCGTAGCCCGCCAGCGAACGCGTAAGCGGCCCCGAGTCGCCCTCCCGCCTGTGCCGGAGGTCCCCCCGGTACAGCGTGCCGTCGGCAGTGGCGCGGGTAAGCTCGGTGACGAATGCCTCGGCCAACCGGTTAAAAAATTGGTGCGCTGTCATTGCGGCCGATTGCTTTTCCTGCGCGCGTGGCGGCTGCTTAAACACGTACCCCTCCTCGGTGTAAACGAACATCAGGTCAACGTCAGAGCTGTAATTGAGTTCTTGCGCGCCGAGCTTGCCCAGCCCCACAACGCAGAAGGCAATTGGTTCCCATTCGCCTTTGGGATTTTGATAAAATGGGCGACCGAACTGCGCAGTCAGTTTAGCCGTACAAACACGCAACACAGCATCGAGGCACGCATCCGCTAGGTCCGACAGCTCGCGTGTGACCTCCATCGGTTCCGCCAGACCACCTAGATCACGCGCGGCAATGCGGAGCAACTCGCGCTGCTTGAACTGGCGCAACCTGGCCAGGGCGGTCTCGTAATCCCGGAGCTCGATTAGCGGGTCGAGCCACAAGCCGACCTCGCGCTGGAACCCTTGGAACCTGCGCCCGTGGACGATCGCGTCCGGCTCGAGCGCCGCCACCCACCCCGGGTTCTCCACGAGCAAATGAGCTAATGCTGGCGACCCGCTGAACAACGCTGCTAAAACACGCAGGTGCTCACTAGAAAGCTTGTCGAGCGCGGGGGCGCCCTGCGCCGCCGCCAAGAGTTCAAAAAAATGTCGGGCGCGCTCCGGATCCGGCGCTGTTCTGATCGCATTTTCTAAAGTTGCCTTCTTCATCTTTGCGGTACCACGCGCCGGGTCACACCGTCACCGTTTCGACAACCACCTGGTGCTCGCGGCCCGGGGCATGCACAGCCAGCTTGGTGAACAAGCCGCGCCAAAACCCGAGTCCGTAAAGCACGTGCGTGAGCGCAACCAACGGCGCAGCGCAGATGCCGGCCAAGAAACCGCCGCGCGCGATCAGGCCAATAGCCTGGGCGCAAAGCGCGACCCCATACACTGCTAGCGGCCCAAGGACAATTTTAGCATTCATCACGCCCAGGCTCAGCGTTAGCGGCAGGGCGACTGCAAGGTAAAAGCAAAAAACCGGAGGCACGAAGTTCAGCGCGGAGCCGAATGTTGGGTAAACCCTGAACTGTTCAGCGCGCCCACGTCCGTAGGTAAAAAGCATTTTGGCGAAAGCGCGCAGCGTGCGGCGCGGCCTACGATACACTACAAGCTCCGGGTCATAGACGAGTTTCCCACCCCGCGCCTGGACAGCGTCCATGAGCGCATTCTCCTCGTTCGGGTACAGCGCCTCATTGAACCCACCAAGCGCAACCAAGGTTTGTTTACGCGCGAGCAAGTTGCAAAGTATCAGCTCTTTCTCAGTCGTTGCTCTAACCGTGCCGACCTGGGCATACCGCGCACGACTCGGCCCAAACGCCAGCCAACTGCTCAATACGAGCGCGAACACCAGCTCGATGAACGGGGCATTTGGCGGGCAAATGCTCGGCCCGCCAACTACTTGCACGTCCGGGTCAGCGAAGTGTGCAATCGCGCGGCGCAAGTTCGCTGGCGCGGGCGCTGAGTCGTCATCCAAGAAATAGACCAACTCCCCTCGCGCAATCTTAAGCGCCGCGTTACGCTGCGCAGACGGCTGCCGCCCGCGCGACACCAGCAGTTCCAGATTCTGTTTTGGATAGTCCAGCGCACGTGCGGCACCGACCGCGATCAAGTCCGCCTGCTCGGGCCGCGCAGCCACAATGACGCTAACGGTGGGCAGTTGGTCGGTCACGCGCCCAAACTACGCAGCGGCTTAGCCCGGTCAAAGTTCAAATTTCGCGCAGCCGGTTTTCAGAAATTCCGCGTGAAGCGCCCGGCAAATAAAGGTTTGACACGCCACAAACAAAGGCTATTGTCTGAGCTGGTATGGCTGAGAACATTCCTAGTGTGCCGCCGGGCGCAGTACCGCCGAAGAAAGAAACCGGCAAGGTGCAGCCTAAGAAGGAAACCGTGCGAATAAATTTGCCGCCGAAACCTTCGGCCGCGCCCACAATCAAACTTCCTAGCATGGCGCCGGCCAGTGCAGCGGCTGCAGGCACCGCACCGGCTGCAACACCCGCAGCGGCACCTGCTGCAGCGGCTCCAGCGGCCACAGCGGCACGGGCTACCGCCGCGCCGATCGCGCAACCGCGTCCCGTGGCACCTGCCGCAACCACTGCCTCGGCGATAACGCCAGTTGATAACGCTCTCGCAATTGCGGCCGCGGTGGTCGCACTAATTGTGGCCGGCAGTGTGATGTTTTTGTTGTCGCTCTAAAACTCGCGGCAGCTCTAACAGAACCAGTGTTCTGAACAGCTCGCCGCGCGTGTTGAACCCAAGCGAAGAGAAGTCGAATCTTTGTCGTTAAATGGCGTCGCCCAATATTGTCAACCTGACAAAGGAAAACTTCACCAAAGAAGTGCTCGAATCGCCGACGCCCGTGCTCGTGGATTTCTCCGCTGACTGGTGCGGACCATGCAAGATGCTCGGCCCCGTGTTAGACGAGTTGGCCGACGAGTATGTCGGCCGAGTTAAGATCTGCAAAGTTGACGTGGACACCGAGCAGGAATTAGCTGCACGGTTCGGCGTGACTTCAATCCCGACGCTGCTGTTTTTTAAATCCGGCCAAGTGGTTGAGCAAATGCGCGGACTGAAGTCCAAGCGCGTGCTGAAAGAAAGCCTGGACCGCGTGGCCGGGTAGCACCGAAACCGAACGGCGCCCGGCGCGTCTCTATGGGTCTGATTGCCACGCCCCGCGATTTCGCGCGGCGGGCCGAGTTATATCACCAGCTTGCGCAACTTACCTCGGCCGGCATCGGGCTGATCCAGGCACTGCACCGACTCGAACGCGCGCCACCGACGCGCGCATGGCGCCACCCGCTGCGTAAGGTTATCGAGGCGCTCGAATCGGGCGAAACGTTTTCTGAAGCGCTCCAAGCTGCCGGGCAGTGGGTTCCAGCTTTCGACATAGCGCTACTGCGTGCCGGCGAGCAAAGTGGCCGGCTGGATGAATGTTTCCGTCTTTTGTACGAGTACTACTTGACCCGCGCACAAATTGCGCGGCGAGTAATAGCGGAGCTGGCGTATCCAGTTTTTCTCCTACATTTCGCGGTGTTCGTGCTGGGATTACCACAGCTTTTCAAAGGACAAACTATCGGTGGGTACCTCGCGACCACGCTCGGAATTTTGATGCCGATTTACATACTAACGGGCCTGATTTTGTACGCCGGGCAAGCGAAGCACGGCGAAACGTGGCGCGCTTTAATCGAGCGCGCTGCAAACCTGATCCCTGGGGTGGGTACGACGCGCCGCCAACTCGCGCTGGCACGTCTTGCCGCCGCGCTCGAAGCACTGATAAATGCCGGGTTCCCCATTTACCAGGCATGGCTGCTTGCAGCAGCAGCCAGCGGTTCACCTGCGCTTAAACGTGCGGTGTCGGATTGGAAACCCAAACTGGAATCCGGCCTAACGCCCGCTGAAATACTTCGCAGCTCCCGGCAGTTCCCCGACCTTTTCGTCAACCTGTACAGCAGCGGTGAGGTAAGCGGCAAACTCGACGAGGCGCTGCGGCAACTGCACAAAATTTATCAAGAAGAGGGCACGCGCAAACTCCACACACTTGCCCAATGGGCACCGCGCATAATTTACATCGCCATAGTGATGTGGGTCGCGTACAAGATTCTCACCTTCTGGCTTGACTACTTCGGCCAAATGGGGGGTGCGCTCGGGCTTTAGCTGGTCACGGACACATTCCAAATGACTCTACCCGCGCGCGTCGCGCCCTCTACAACTTGCGGCTCAAGCAAAAGCGGCCAAGATTTAATGCACGGCGCGGACGCGGTAGAACCGCTGCCCGCCAATGTCGTTCGTGTCTGTCCACTCGGCCACCGAGTTCGTAGGCACGATAGCCTCTATCATCTGCAAGTTGTCCGTGACATCCTCGGCGGCGAGGACTTCGTACCGCCGCCCCGCCGTGGCATGCCAGCGTAAGACCGGGGGAGGCGCTGTGATCCCGACCCGGAACGGTTCGTCCGGCCCGATCAACCTGATCCACTTTGTCTGCGTCCGGTACTGTTTCCCGTCCGTGTATGAAACCACCGCATAGAACGGGTGTAGCCCGAGACCAAGATTGGTCCCTGAGACACTGAACGCAGCAGTTTGTTGGTTGCTAACAACTCCGATCAGGCCGCCT
>JANWZY010000178.1 GCA_025061935.1 Verrucomicrobiia bacterium | reverse complement strand
AACCCGGTGTAGACGAGAACCCACCACACGCTCTCGTATGTCCCAGCAAAAAAACGATGCACGGAGGGTAGCGTTGTTATGGCCGGGGCGACGACTCGGTACCCACAGAGATTCGGCCCGGGCCGGGAAACTCCCGTGCTGGACAGGTGCACCCCGGTTTGACAAAACTTTGCGCGCAGTGAAGCAATCGCTGGTTACATTAGACATGGAGGGCGTGTTGACGCCCGAGATCTGGATCGCCGTAGCGGAAAAGACCGGCATACCCGAGTTGCGGCGCACGACCCGGGACGAGCCGGATTACGACAAGCTCATGCGTGCCCGGCTCGCACTGCTTGAAAAACACGGTCTCGGGCTTTCGGATATTCAAAGCGTCATAGCCGAGTTGCGGCCATTGCCCGGCGCCAAAGAATTCCTCGATGAACTCCGCGAGCTAGTGCAGGTGATCATTTTATCCGACACATTCGAGCAATTCGCCAAGCCGTTGCTGCGGCAGTTGGGTTGGCCGACGCTGCTGTGTCATCGGCTGGTGGTGAAAAACGACAAGATCGTTGATTACGCGCTGCGCATTCCTGACCAGAAACGCCAAGCGGTGGCCGCGTTCAAGCGCCTAAATTACAACGTGATCGCCGTGGGCGACTCGTTCAACGACACCTCGATGCTACTCGAGGCTGACGTCGGTTTCCTGTTCCACGCCCCAGAAGCTGTCAAACTCCAATTCCCCCAATTCGACGCGGTCGAGTCGTATCCGGAATTGATGGAGCTGATCAAAAACGAGCTAGAGTAACCGCTAATCTGTCAGCGCGGGATAATGCGAGCTGCCGCTCCCTTTGTTCCCCGGTTCGCGTTCGCCGCGTTTTCTGGTACGCGTGTGCGCCCGGTAAGCGTGACTGACAAAAAACACACACTCGGGTTACGGCTTGAATTTACCGTCTGCGCAGGTGTTGCCGAAACCGCGACTTTGCTTTGGCAGTAGGATTCCACTGCGGTTGGCAGGCTCATCTGCGTTGTTTTACACGACCGCAGCCCTTGCAAATTTTGCGCGGGCTGGCCGGAAAGAGAGACAGAAAAACGCGTAAGAACGCGGGCCGTCTGCACGCGCGTAGACAGGGTCGGATGAGAGCGGACAGCCAGATGTACCAGTTGGGCTTGACGACACGTGCGTGAGTGCGCATGGTGATGTGGATACGGCACAGGATTGATTTGAAACAGGCCAGGAATAGGACGCGCTTGGCAACCAAAACGCGCCGTGACCGCTGTCACAGTGCACCGCGTCATGGCGTGCCTTACCCGTATCGTTGAACCGAACCGCGTGGTCATGGAAACTTTGCTCGTAGTTGTCATCGTAGGTGCGATTGTGGTTGCCGTCATATTTCGGCTCATTGCCGGAGCGCTCGATAAGGACAGAATTGAAGATTATATCCACAGCATTGGAGGCGAATTGATTGACAAAAGTTGGGCCCCGTTCGGCCCGGGGTGGTTCGGGGAGAGGGACTCGCGCATTTACGAGATCGTGTACCGTGACCGCGACGGCAGGATCCACCGCGCGCACGTAAAGACGTCTTTATTCAGCGGCGTTTACCTCACAAATGACCGGATTGTTGAGGAAGCGCCACTGCGGTCGGTCGAAGAAGAGAAGGAACTGTTGAAGCGCCGACTGGCTGAGCTTGAGCGGTTATCGGCAAAGGACGGGCAAGGACGTGAAAACACGCGCGGGCAGTCTCAGCCGCCGCAGTAGCATCGAGCTTTAGCACAGGCTCCGGCCCGGGTACCGCTTAGTGGACCGGTTTGGTTTTTTCTCGAGGCCGGCGCGCAGTTTCGAGCGGGCCAAGCAGCCGCATCCCTCAAGCACGGTTTTTGGGCCGGAACCGGTACATTCCGCAGAAACATCCTGCACCAACCGCGCGAAAGCGCCAGGCAGAAGAAATGTTGCGCACGGGTAAAAGCACGAAGTAGGTTTTGGTGCGGAATGGCAACTGCATCCGGTTCAATTCGGTTGTTCAGGCTCGGCGGGATAGATGTGTACCTGCACTGGGCGTGGTTCATTGCGGCGGCGTATTTCATCCATCGCGCCAAGGGCTACAGCTCGCCCGTTTGGAGCGTGCTCGAGTACCTCGCGCTGTTCGGGATTGTGCTATTGCACGAGTTCGGGCACGCCCTTGCGTGCCGCGCCGTTGGAGGTAAGGCGAATCAAATTGTGCTCTGGCCGCTGGGTGGAGTCGCATACGTCACGCCGCCGCCACGGCCCGGGCCGCAATTGATAAGCATTGCGGCAGGGCCAATGGTGAACGTCGTACTCGCGGGTATGGTGGGAGGCGTTGTAGCAGTCAGTACTCAGTTTGGCCTAGCTCCAGCCGGTTCTGATTTGCGCAACTTCTTTTATATGGTATTTGCGATTGCGGTCGCACTGCTTGTTTTTAACTTGCTGCCGATCTACCCGCTGGACGGCGGGCAGATTGTGCGGTCGTTGCTCTGGTTCGTCCTAGGCCCTGCTAAAAGCCTTATGGTCACGTGCATTGTCAGCTTCGTCGGTATAGCAGGGCTAATACTTGTGGCAATATTGGCCAAATCTGTGGGGCTGGGGATACTGTCCGCGTTTGTACTCGCAAGCTGCTGGGGTGGGTTAGTGCACGCGCGCGCACTGCTGCGGATTTCGCAACTGCCGCGGCGCACGGGGGTCGCTTGCCCCGCGTGCGGTGCGGCCCCGCCACTTGGCGCGGTGTGGCGGTGCAGGAACTGCAACAACCAGTTCGATCCATTCGGAACCGCCGGCGTCTGCACAACATGCGGTGCAACTTTTGCTCAGGCATCTTGCCCTGAGTGCGGGAGCGTGCATACGATGGATGATTGGATCGTCCGCAGCACCGAGTCTGTTGCGACGCAGCAGCCCGAAAGTCCTTAGCTGGTGCCACGGCTGAGGACTTTCACTCCCACGTTATCAGCAGCCAAGATTTTCACTTCGGCGGCTTTTAACTGCCGTTGCATCGCGCGCGCGACCGCCGCTGCGTTCTTCAATGTCACGCATGTCACGCTCGGTCCGGACCCGCTCAGCCAACCGCCGAGCGCACCGGCCTTCTCGCCCGCTTTGATGATTTTATTCATGTGCGGCACGAGCGTCTCGCGATACGGCTGGTGCACGCGGTCTTCGAGCAACCCGGCCAGCATTTCGTACTGCCCCGTCGCGAACGCAGCAGCAATAAGCGCAGCACGGTTCAAGTTATGCAAAGTATCCGCGCGGCTGAACATTGGCGGCACGAGCTGTCGCGCCTTGGCAGTACTCACCTGGTACGTAGGAATGAGTGTTACAAACTTCAGGCACGAGGCGACTTCAGACCTGATACATCTGACGCGCCCGTCAACGAAGCCAGCCACGTTGAACCCGCCGAATGTGGCTGCCGCAGCGTTTTCTGGGTGGTGCTCGAGTTCCGTCGCCAGCTCGAGCAGTGTCTGTTTGTCCAGCCCCGCTTTCGTTAGCTCGTTCAATGCTGCGAGCAATCCGACCCGCAGTGCCGCACTGCAGCCTAGTCCCCGCGACAGCGGCACGTCGCTGGACATGCTGACAATCATGCCAAATGGACGGCACCGCGCGCGCTTGAAAAACAAGCGGGCCGCTTCGTTTATAAGCAGGTTAACCGCCTCCTGATCCGACGGGCTCAGCGATGAAACGAAGGTGATGACACGGCTACGTGTCGCAGTTACCTCGATGCGCTTGTAAAGTTGCAGAGCGACACTGAGTGTATCGAACCCGGGGCCGAGGTTCGACGTGCTCGCCGGCACACGGACCGTTACCACGCTACCCGGCGCAGGCCGCGCATGAGGTCGCTTCGGAATATTCATTGTTCGGGCTTGGGCTTTCGTTTTTTGGTTCAGTCGCTCAATCTTCTGCTTTCGAGTCACGTGCAGTCAAGTCGTGCACAGCTTGCCGGACATCTTTGCCTTCGTAAAGCATGGCGTAAACCTCATTGATGATCGGCGTTTCGACGCGCCGGTCGCGCGCCAACCGATACGCTGCGCGCGCGGTGGGGTAACCCTCGACCACGCCGGTCATGCTTGCCAATATATCAGGGATTTTTTCGCCCCGCCCCAGCCGCTCGCCGAACGCGCGGTTGCGGCTCAGCCGCGAAAAACACGTGGCCATCAGGTCCCCGAGCCCGCTCAAGCCCGTAAACGTGTCCGGCTGCGCACCGCACGCCTGGCCGAGCCGTTTCATCTCGGCAATGGCGCGGGTGACAAGCGCCGCCTTCGAATTGTCCCCAAACCCAAGTCCGTCGCATACGCCTGCAGCAATCGCAATCACGTTTTTCAACGCGCCACCTAGCTCGACTCCGAGTAAATCCGCGCTTGTATAAACCCGGAACGCCTGAGTGTGAAACAGCCGTTGAATAAACCTCGCAGTTTCGGCCTCACGACTGGCTACCACCACCGCAGTCGGCACACCCCGCGCCACCTCGATCGCGAATGACGGCCCGGACATTGCAGCGACACGCGCCCGGGGGACTGTAACTGCCAGGATGCCAGACATCGTCAGCCCCGTCTCGTACTCGATGCCTTTGGTCACGCTAAGCACAGTGCCTGTGAACCCGGTCAAGCGCGCCGCTACCGTTCTGAATGCACTCGACCTGACAGCAATAACGATTAGTTCGGCACGCGCCGTAGCCGCTGTCAGCTCAGGCTCGCACACGACCGTGCCCGGCAATTCGATTCCCGGCAGGAATTTATCGTTGCGCCGCGTGCGCGCGATCTGATCAAGTGTTTCTGGCAGGTAATCCCAGAGCCGGACCTCGTGTCCGCCCACCGCCAGCATCCGCGTAAGCGCAGTGCCCCACGCGCCCGCCCCTAGAACTGCTATTCTCATTTCCGCGTCGCCTCGACCGGTCAGGCCTGACCGAACTTGTGCTCGGTGCCAGCCAGCAACCTTTTAATGTTCGAACTATGACGGAGAACCACAAGCAGCGCAACTGCAGTGGCGACCGCTCGCAGCAGGGGGCTCGCTGCGCCGAGCCACACGCCAGCCGCAAGCGCTAGAGCAGCCACGATCGAGGCCATGGACACGTACCTCGTCAGCGCCAACACGATTACCCACGCCACGGCTGCAACGGCTAGCGCCCCCGGCGCGAGCGCGGCGAATACACCCGCGCCCGTTGCCACACCTTTACCGCCACGGAACCGCAGCCAGCAAGTAAAGCTGTGCCCAACCACTGCGGCGGCGCCGGCAACAACCCTGTACGGCTCCGCGTGCGCGAGCTCGATACCGCGCAGTCCGAGCACGGCGCCTGTAACGACTGTGCAAGCCAGATAACCTTTGAGCGCGTCAACGATCAGCACGGCCACGCCGATGGGCTTGCCCAACACACGCATCGCGTTGGTCGCGCCAATGTTGCCACTCCCGACATTCCGCAAATCAACGCCTTTGGCGCGGCCGACCAGGTACCCCGTCGGCACTGAACCGAGCAGGTACCCGGCCACGCAAACTGCAATTGCGCAAATCGCATCCACGAGAACGGAATCTAGTTAGGGTCACTTTTGGCCGGCAAGCTGATTCGCGCCACGCCATTTGCGCGCGGCATGCCCAGCGGCTGGGTGCTGGTTCCAGAATCGCGCCGGACGTGCGGACTATCGAGACTCGCAATTGTGGGTATCGCGTTTCCATTAACAACGGCTTAAACCATGTGAATGCCCGCACCGAGCTGCAAAAACCGTTTCAACGGTTTTAGGCTTGCAAGCCAAGCCGTTGAAACGGCTTGCTGCTGTTGGTGCCCTCTACATCCCGCTGAAGCCAGGTGCTAATGCAATGGTGGAAAAAGTGTTACGGAGTTATGCAAGGCTCGATAGAAAGTCCGGCACAGTCTAGGCCTGCCAAGCCGATCCGTGGTTAACTCGGCCGGCGGTTGCCTGGCGCTTAAGCCAAACACAGCATCGAGCACTAACCATTCAGCCGAAAGGCTGTGCAACAAACAGTGTGCGGATTCGGTGGACGCAGTCGCATTGTCGCCAAATTGTCTGCCCAAAACATGGTGTTGGCGAGGTCGGGCTGCGGATTTTTCGCGGTGCGGCTCCGCAAGCAGCGCACAGCTCGTCCTGCCAAATGGTCCAGCCACAAGGTAAAACTGGTATAACACCGTGTCGGAAGCCCGGATCCTTACCCCTTGGAAGGTTTTGTTCCGTACTGCTCGAAATTTCCCGATTCTTGTTGTGGCGCTGACGGGGCAGCGCCTTCCTGAGGGTGAGTAGTCGCCAGCAACTCGGAAAAACGGAATCGCAATTGGTACGCCGATTCGGTGAAAATTGCCC
>JANWZY010000177.1 GCA_025061935.1 Verrucomicrobiia bacterium | reverse complement strand
TTTTTGGCGGAGGGCCATGCCCATCATGGCCCGGACAGGCTCCTCGTCGTCAATGACAAGAATACGCCTCATGCCTATACATAGATTTTTGCTCCGTTTTAAGCCCGTGTCAACCGCGTCGTGGCCGCGCGGGCACTCGCCCCAGATGAAGCAATTAAAGCAATTTTTTCACCGTGGTGCTTCACTTGCGCTCGTCAATCGGGATAAAGCTGGACTGGGTCGGGCCCACGTAAATCTGCCTCGGCCGGTAAATCTTAGTCTCTGGGTTGTCCATCATTTCTTTGTAGTGTGCGATCCAGCCCGGGGTACGCCCGATGGCAAAGATGACGGTGAACATTTCGACCGGGATGCCTATTGCGCGCATGATGATGCCGCTGTAGAAGTCCACGTTCGGGTACAGGCGCCGCTCGATGAAGTATTCGTCTTTGAGCGCGGTCTCTTCGAGCTTTTTCGCTATATCGAGCAGCGGGTCGTGCACATCCAGTACTTCGAGCAGGTCGTCGCACGCTTTTTTGATGATCTTGGCGCGCGGGTCGTAGGTTTTATAAACCCGGTGGCCGAAGCCCATCAGGCGCCGCCGGTTCGTCTTGTCTTTGACCGCCGCGATGAACTTCGAGCCGTCGTCGCCGGACTGATAAATTTCTTCCAGCATTTCGATTACTGCCTGGTTCGCGCCGCCGTGCAGTGGGCCCCAGAGCGCGCAAACACCTGCTGCAGCGGAGGCGAACAGGTTGGCACGTGCCGAGGCGACCATGCGCACCGTTGCCGTCGAGCAATTTTGTTCGTGGTCGGCGTGCAGCAGGAAGATCAGATCCAGGGCTCGCACCACCTCCGGCTTAAGCTCGTAGTCCTCGTATGGCATCGAGAACATCATGTGCAGGAAGTTCGCCGTGTATTTGTAGCTTTTCTTCGGGTAGATGATCGGCAGGCCCCGCGATTTGCGGTATGAGAACGCCGCAATTGTGCGTACCTGCGAGATGAGCCGGGCAGCGTGCACATCGAAGCTGCTCTTGTCTTCCCAGCGCATCAGGCTCGGGTCGAAGCAACTGCTGGCATTTATGACTGCTGACAGGATGGCCATCGGGTGCGCGTTGCTCGGGAACCCCTCGAAGTTGTATTTGACTGCTTCGGGGAGGTACTGGTTCTCGGTGAGCAATTCTGAAAACTTGCGCAGCTCCGCTCGCGTGGGGAGATGCCCATAGATAAGCAAGTATGCGGTTTCGATGAAACTGCTTTTAGCGGCCAGTTCCTCGATGGGGATCCCACGGTACCGCAAGATGCCGCGCTCGCCGTCAATATAGGTTATCGCGCTTTTGCACGAGCCGGTGTTTGCGTAGCCCTCGTCGAGTGTGATCAGTCCCGTCTGGCTCCGCAATTGCGATATGTCAATAGCGCGCTCGCCTTCGGTGCCTTGCACGATCGGGAGCATGTACACCTTCCCGTCAACTTCAAGTTTGGCAAACTCGCCCATGTTTTAGCTCCTGTTTAGCAAATATTGCGCCAAATAAGTAATCGTTTTTGTCGCGCCCGCGCAAGCTTTGCCGTTGGGTTGGGCCTTTGTGCCAGATGCGGCGCGAGCGGCTCGACGTGCGGCGCCCAGCCCAGAAATGAACTTCGGCGCCCGTGCCGGGCGCGTGTTTAGGCGCGGCTGGGCAGGCGCAGGACGTTTATACCTCCGAGCGGCCCTGGACAACAGCGTCTTTCCATTGCTTGATTGCAGCGAGTATCTGCTCGGCGGCGTTCAACACCGGCCGGACATGCCTCAGTTGGACCCAGGGCAATAATCCCACCAGGTCATGTGTAACCCGAATTTGGCCGTCGCAATCCGGGCCTGACCCTATGCCGATAGTGGGGATGCTGAGTCTGCGCGTAATTTCTGCTGCCAGCTCGGGCACAACCAGCTCGAGCACAATTGCAAATGCGCCGGCGCGGGCCAGTGCCTCGGCGTCAGCGATTAACCGTTCGCGTTCGGCCGGCGTTTTGCCTTTCATTTTGTACCCGCCTTCGGCGCGGACGCGCTGCGGGAGCATACCTAAATGCCCGAGGAAAGGGATGCCTGCGGCAATGATCGCATTGACTTGCGGCAGTATCTCTTGTCCTCCTTCGGCTTTTACGGCCTCGGCACCGGCAGCGACCAACCTTTTTGCGTTTGCCACCGCAGTGTCCGGGTTATCAAAGCTCCCGTACGGCATGTCTGCTACGAGCAGCGCTTGCGGTTGTGCGCGCGCCGCTGCGCGCACGTGGTGTTCCATGTCTGCCATTGTCACGAGCGTGGTATCGGGATATCCGAGCACGACCATGCCCAGCGAATCGCCTACAAGGATCAAAGGTATGCCTGCGGCGTCGAGCAGCTTCGTGGTGGGGTAGTCATAAGCTGTCAGCGCGGCTATCTTGCGGCCGGCAGATTTCATTTCCCGAATCGTTTCGACTGTGATCTTGCCCGGGATCATTTTTCGTGCAGGCGCGTTAACCGTGCCGTGGGCCGCCAGGGCCCGCATGCGCTTTTATTTATGCCCGAAGCTTTCCAGCAGTTCGGCTGGTGAGGCGGTGGCGGTGCCGACTTTGCCGACCACAATACCCGCAGCGTGGTTCGAGAAAATGGCCGCCTCGACCGGTGACGCGCCGGCTGCTATCGCGAGCGTGAAACAGGCAATGACGGTATCGCCTGCGCCGGACACATCGAACACTTCTTTGGCCGCAGTGGGGATGTGAATTGGGTCGTGATGGCGCTGGCACAGGAGCATGCCTAGCTCGCCCAGCGTGATCAGCAGCAGCGCAGGGTGCAGCTCGTCGAACAGTTTCTTGGCCACGCGCATCAGGCTCGCGTCGGCCAGCGGGTTTTGGCTGTGCGTATTGTCCGAGATTGCTGCCAGCTCGAACGCCTCTTTTCTGTTCGGTGTCACTAGCGAGACTCCTGTTAGGTCGAGCTTGTGCACGGGCTTCGGGTCGACGCTGAGCCATACGCCGCGTGCGCGGCAGAGCCGCTTCAATTCGTCGAGCAGCAGTTGTGTGACCACGCCTTTGCCGTAGTCGCCGACTATAACCGCAGCGGCGGAATCGAGTCTGCGCCGGATCAGCGTCAGCAATTTTTCGGTCAGTTTACCGTCGAGTTCGTGCTTGCACTCGCGGTCGACGCGCACGATTTGTTGGCGCTGCGCGATAATGCGTGTTTTGAGGCTTGTCGGGCGGTCGTCAAGTTCGATGAGGCCGGTGTGACCGATGCCATGCGCGGCCAAGAGACGCTTCAGTTGGGCGCCGGGCGCGTCGCGCCCGATCACACCGAACAGTTCGGTGCGGACGTTCAGCGCTGCGAGGTTACGCGCCACGTTCGCCGCGCCGCCGGGCATGAAGCTTTCGCGCTCGAATTCGAGCACGGGTACAGGCGCCTCGGGGGAGATCCGGGAGACATGGCCCCACACGAACTGGTCGAGCATCGCATCGCCCACGACCAATATTTCCGTTTTGTGGGCTGCGCGGAGCAATTGTCGCACGCGCGGAATTGGAAGGGTGAGGTGCATTCTGGTTCTTTTTCAGGCTGCGTCCAGGAATGCAGTCAGCGGGCTAGTCGGGCTTGCTGTGAGCTGCTGCGCAGGCAGCCCAGCTTCGAACGCGGCGCGGCCGGCCTCGACCGCGAGCTTGAACGCGATTGCCATGCGGACCGGGTCGTCTGCCACGGCTATTGCCGTGTTGACCAGTACCGCGTCTGCGCCCATTTCCATTGCTTCGGCTGCGTGGCTCGGCGCGCCCAGGCCCGCGTCAACCACAACCGGTACCGTTGCCTGCTCGATGATGATCCGGAGCTGGTCACGCGTCTGCAGGCCGCGATTTGATCCGATGGGCGCGCCCAGCGGCATGACCGTGGCGCAACCGACTTCTTCGAGGCGCTTGGCCAAGACCGGGTCGGCATTGATGTAGGGGAGCACGGTGAACCCTTCAGCCACGAGTTGCTCGGCCGCCTTGAGCGTTTCGATCGGGTCAGGCAAAAGGTACCGTTGGTCGGGGTGGATTTCGAGCTTGACCCATTTGGGCAGGCCCGCTGCAGCGGCGAGTCGCGCGAGCCGGACGGCTTCTTGTGCATTCAACGCGCCACTTGTGTTCGGCAGGATTAGGTATCGCTCTGGATCGATAAACTCGAGTATGTTCGCGAACGGGTCGTGTCTGCCGGACAGGTCCGCGCGGCGCAGGGCCACGGTGACGATTTCGGCGCCACTCGCCGCCAAGGCGTCGCGCATCAGCTCGGGCGAGGCGAACTTGCCCGTGCCCAAGATGAGTCGCGACCTGAACTTGCGCCCGGCAATTTCAAACTGGCGGCTCGCTTGCACACCGCGACGATAGAACAAACATGCGGGTGTGTCCAGTTGACAAGCCGCAAGACTGCATCGGCAATTGCGCTTTGGCCGCGCCCGGGTTCGGGCCGGATCGGCTATGGGACTTTCTTCACCCGGAAAAACCTGATCTGACCGGGCACATTCGACACCCCGCGCGCGGTTGCGGTCTCGGTTGTCGGCAAGGTTTGGATGCCGGCGGCTTGCCACTGCAGGGCACCCAGGTCGGTTGCATACTCGATTTCGTAAAGATCATACGGTTTTGCCTGCCACGAAATTGAGTCCTGGCCAACTGCAACAATTCGCTGGCACGAGAGTGAGTTGGTCGGGTTCATTCCGGCGCGGTATTCCTGAATGTTCGTTAGCCCGTCGCCGTCGTAGTCGTCGTATGCGCCACGTTTCGGGCCGGCAGCCGGATTCGGGCTGCCGAACCAGCTCGTCATCCATGCGTCCGGGATGCCGTCCGGGTTGCCCCAAGGGTATTGATCCGGGTTAAACGAAATGACGCGCACCCAAACATACGGCGCGGCGTTTGTGCCGTCGGAGCATCTGCAGGCGATGCGGTCGTAGTAACTCGAGCCGCCCGGGTCCAACCTTGGCGCGTTATAAAATGCGGCCGGGCTGTACTTAAGCGTTCGTGGCGCGCTCAGCGAAAAAGTGCCGCTCATGCTCGTGGCATTTGTGATCGCCAACGCTTGGCTTGCCGTTTGCAGGTCGTAACAGCTCAGCTCGATCTCGTTTATGCCGGGCACATTGACCGGCCAAGGTGCAGTTGTGATGTCCATCACGCGCGGGTACATAAACGGGGGTGTGTTCAGGTGTGGATACCCTTGCCTGACTACGGCTATGTCGGTGCTTGCCAGTTGCGCGCCGCGCCCGTCCGCATGCGCTGTTGGGTACATTATCGCTTGCGGGTCGCTCGAATGCGCAAGTCCGAGCGCGTGGCCGATCTCGTGGCATAACACTTCTGTGAAAGTCGGCAGGACGCTCAGCGCCGCGTTTGTGTGGTTTATCATGGCGAATCCGGCGACGATCTTGTGGAACTCGTTGCCGGCGACGTTCCCGCCCAGGCCCCAGCCCGCGTTTTCGAGCAGGCCGTAAGTGTACCGCGGCCCGCCTATGCCAAGGTAACCGGCCCCGTATTTGAGTGCGATGTAGTTCGTGTAACTGTAGAGTTGGATTCGCAGTCTGCCGTCGTTTGTTGCCACAAGCTCGGCCGGCATGCCGAAGTTTGTCACGCCCTCGATGACGAACTTGAGGCTTGTGACTGCAGCCCAGGCGTTGAGCGCATTGCTCACAGCTGCCAGCGCTTGGTTGGTCGTGATGCCGGCTGGCAAAAGGCTCATGTCAATGAGGCATGGGATCGGTTCGCCGCGGTCTTGCGTGACCCAGCGCGGTGGCTTGCCGTCCGGCGCGGTCAAAAAATTTGTCACTGCCTGGCCGCCGCCGTCAGATAGCGGGCCTGGCCCCCAGTTTTCCAGCGTGCCAATTAACGCATTGGTGGTGTCGGGTGCTGATGAGTTTCCGGTTTCAATTAGCGTGCGGGTTCTTTCGAGTAACTCCGCGTGCGCGGGGCACAGCGCGTTTGTGGCGCCTGCGCGGGCCGGGCCGGCGCAGCGTTTCAGCTTGATTGCGCCGGCATCGCCCCCGACCGCGCCCAGGGTGCCGTCATGCCGGCGCCATACGAACATCAGGTATTCCTCGCCCGGGTTGAACTCGGGCAATGCGCAGTTTTGCACAGCAAATCCGTCCAGCGCACCCCCGAAATGCACCAGTTCCACCGTTGCAGGTAGATTGCCCTTCAACAATTCTTCGACACGCAAGATTGTGCGTGTATAAATCGCCCCGTCAGCGGCACTGCGGAACGGCTCGACCGCCACGACCGTGCCGCGGAAAATGCAATCAGCAAGCTCGACTCTTTTCGCAAGTTCGAGCGTGGCTGACACCGAGCAATGGCCTGTTGCGGCTGTGAAGGCC
>JANWZY010000176.1 GCA_025061935.1 Verrucomicrobiia bacterium | reverse complement strand
AATCCAAATTCGGCAAAGCTTGCACCCCACCCGCAACCCACTCCGAATGTCTCAGCGGCTTGGTATTACAAGGCCGGCTTAAACCGTATGAATGCCCCGCGTTCGGTACCCGGTGCACGCCCGAACACCCGCTAGGCGCAACAATGGTTTCAAGCGAGGGCGCATGCGCGGCGTACTTCAATTATCGCAAAACCGGCGTTTAGCGCCATTGACATTTTAAGCATGGCACCAGAGCTGTTCCAACCAAGTGGAGAATGTCCGCTGCCGATTTCTCAGTATCCGCACGTGGTCATGGCGCACGGCGGCGGGGGTAAACTGATGCACGAGTTAATTGAAAAGGTGTTCCTTCATGCGTTCACGAATCCCGCGCTCGATGCCCGCCACGACGCCGCGGTGCTGAATCTGGGCGGCAAGCGGCTCGCTTTTACGACTGACTCGTACGTGGTCAACCCGCTGTTTTTCCCCGGTGGCGACATCGGCGCGCTCGCTGTTCACGGTACTGTTAACGATCTGGCGATGTGCGGCGCGCGCCCTCTTTGGCTCAGCGCAGGGTTCATTTTGGAAGAAGGCCTCGGCTTGGACGTGCTCCGGCGCATAGTGCAATCAATGCAGCGCGCGGCACGCGCATGCGGCGTCGAAATTGTCACTGGCGATACCAAAGTCGTTGACCGGGGTAAGGCTGACGGCCTGTTCATCAACACTGCGGGGATAGGCCTGATCCAACACGGGTTCGAGCTTGGCCCGCGGCGCATTGCCCCTGGCGACGCCGTGATCATAAACGGAGACATAGGCCGGCACGGCATGGCCATAATGGCCGTCAGGGAAGGATTGCGGTTCGAGACCGCAATCGAGAGCGATTCGGCGCCACTGGCCGAGCCGGTATTGAAACTGCTCGGTGCAGGCATCGAGCTGCATTGCTTGCGCGACTTAACCCGTGGCGGGTTGGCCAGCGCCCTCAACGAACTTGCGCTGGCTGCCGCGGTCGAAATCACCATTGATGAACGTGCTGTACCGGTGAGCGAGCCGGTAAAAGCAGCCTGCGAAGTGTTGGGCCTGGACCCCCTATCGGTCGCCTGTGAAGGCTGGTTTGTGGATTTGGTGCCCGGGCACGAAGCGGCGCGCGCCGTCGCGCTGCTGAAATCAGATGCGTTGGGCGCTGGCGCTGCCGTGATCGGGCACGTTACCGCAGGGCAGCGCGCCAGAGTAGTGGTACGCAGCGCAATCGGCGTTGACCGCGTACTGGACATGCCCAGCGGCGAGCAATTGCCGCGGATTTGCTAACTCGGCTTACTAGCCGCATAACTGCCACAGGTGACGCTGCTGAACAAGCAGCGATATCCACACGACCGTCCAGACACCGCCTTTAACATAAAACACCGCGTTTACCAAAGACGCGACAACCCGCGTCGGAAGCATGACCAACACAAGCTCGGCTGGCAAACCGAGCCGTGATGCGTTCAGCACGAGCACAAATCCGTTAAAACACGCTGTGAGCACCACTGCTGCGGCCACGCTGCGGAATAGCCGCCCGAAAAATGCCACAGGCCCGAAAAGTAGAAACAGCCTGCCAAACGCCAATGCGACAAGCATGTCTGCGAGCCAGTCCCCGATTCCGGTTGGAAACTCCGCAGGTGCAAATGCGCGCAGCTTCGGGTCAAGCACTGTATGCGCCAACACCGCATAAGTGCCACCCCACGCTGTAGCAGCGAGCCAGTGCACAATGTTAGCTGATGGGGTAAGCGGATCTCTGCCGGCTAGTTCCGTGTGCCATGCGAACACGAACGCCCACAGGATAAATGCTGCACAAAAAAGCAGCGCTACCAGGTACCAGACCGGCCACATCCGGTCGGCCCATAAGTGCAGGCGCGGCACACACGCCAGGCCACTAAGCGTCCCGGCCACAACAGCCCGCTTGACCACAATCGGCTGCAAAAGCGCGTGCATGTTAGTTTGCCCGCTTTACGTTCCACGAGCCGCGCCGGCGCACGCCGCCGCGTGTTTGGCGCTATGCTGTGCGCGCCCAGCCTGTATCAACACACCGGTTTTGCCACTTGTGGCATCATTCACGCTAAGATACCATGGCGACGCCAATTGGCGCCCTGTACCGCGAACTGCCGAAAACGCGTTATAAAACTAGCCATGGGCACAGAATTGGCCAAGGATACGAGCAAAACGAAGCCAAAAGTGGCAAATAAAGCGACGGCCCAACCGCGCGGCACACTGCTTGTTGTGGACGACGAAGAAGGCTCGCGGCAAGCGTTGGAGATGATTTTCAAAGACGACTACAATTTGCTCCTTGCCGCAGACGGCCCGAGCGCAATCCAGCTTGCCCAAAAAAACCACATAGACGTTGCGATTTTGGACATCCGCATGAGCGGCATGTCCGGCATCGAGGTGCTGGAGCGGCTGCGGTACATAGACCCGTCAATCGAGGTAATCATGATCACCGCGTACGAGACCACGGACACGTTGCGGCAAGCGCTACGACTCCGCGCATCCGACTACATCAATAAACCGTTCGACGTGGCCACGATCCGCAATGCTGTCGCCGACGCGATGAGCCGGAGACTGCTCACGCGCGAGATACACGGCAACACCAAAGAAATGCAGGAGCTGCTCAACGAGTTCCAAAACCTGAAAATTGCCGAGCAGCTCAGCCGTATCCGTGGCGACATTTACGCCAGCATCTTTCACGACGTAAAAAACTCGCTGACCGTAATCAGCGGGTTTAGTCAGCTCATCAGCCAGCGGCTGAGCGAGGCCGCGCCGCTCACCCCCGACGACTTGGAATGGATCAAAAAACACTTGCGTACGATTAACCGCCAAGTCCAGAGCTGCATCGAGCTTTCGCGCCGGTACTTGGCCTACTTGAGCAAGCAGACCGAAGAGACACCGCGCGCCAGCATTAATCAAGTCCTGAGCGACCTGCAAGATTTCGTCAAATACCATCCAAGCGTGGGTGAAAACGAGTTCGAGTTAAAGCCGTTGGCCCAGGATAACACCGTACTAATGAGCGGTACCGACCTGCTCCAGGTCCTGCTGAACCTCGCCGTGAACGCGTTCCAATGCGACACCAAAAAGCACAAGGTCGAAGTTGAAGCGCGAATGATCCCGCACCCTCTGGATTTACGCCAATTCAAAGACACAACCGAAGAGCGGATACTGAACTTGGAAGGATTCGACAACACCGCGCCGATACTCGCCGTGGCCGTGCGTGACAACGGACCGGGAATTAAACCTGACATACTCCCCCAAATCTTCAACCCGTACTTTACAACCAAATCGGGTAACAAAGGCACGGGCCTCGGGCTGAGCATTGTCCTGCGTCTAATCAAACGGGCCAAGGGCGCATTGCATCTGCAGACCAAAGTCGGCTTGGGCACTACGGTCACCGTTTACTTGCCCGCACGATACGGGACCAGCCCGAGCACAAGCGCGGATCCACAGCCACGGGCAGAATAACGTCGGGCCGAACCCGAGCCTTTCCTGGGAACGTGTTCCGTAGGCCAACCACGCTAATGAGCGCATCCGAAGGCGCCTAACTGCCCGCCCCAAAAGCAACGATGGCAAACACGGTTACCCAGACACCGGCGCAATTGACATACCGATACGAACGCTTTCGCGCCGTTGCTGCTGGGATAATTGAAACCGCAGGGAGCACTTTCCTCGTGCTCGGCGCGGTGCGCTGGCTCGGCGCAGGGCCGATCGCCAAAGCACTGGTGGCCGCCGGCACGAGCGCAGGCCTACTGATTTCGCCGCTGCTTGTCGCGTGGGTCGCGCACACGGGCATAAAAACCGGGGTGGCCGCCGCACAGATGGCAATCTTGGGTGCGGCCGGGTTTTTTATCGCCGCGTCGGGCGCTTCAATATTCACATTTGTGCTCGGGTCGGTTGTGGGCATGGCTTGCGCCTCGGCGGTCGTACCGATCCTGACGCAGATTTACCAGGACAACTATCCGGAGCACGAACGCGGATTTTTATTCTCGCGCACAATGGCAATCCGGATCGCCACAGCAGCATTGTTTGCGCATTTGGCCGGCCACGCCCTGACCAAGCGCACCGAGCTATTCCCCGCCCTGCTCGTGGTGTTCGGCTGCGCGCACCTCGGTTCAGCATGGTGCCTCCACAAACTGCCATCACGGAACCTGTTACCAGCCGGTGATGCACAGCTTTTTAGCGGACTCAGGTTTGTTAAACAGGACGCGCTGTTCCGGCGCACACTCGCAGCATGGATGCTGATGGGCTTCGGCAATTTGATGATGGCACCGCTGCGGGTCGAGTTCCTTAGCAACCCGAAATACGGGGTCGCAATCGGCGGTAAACCGCTTACGGCCAGCGCAATCGCACTCCTTACCGGCGTGCTGCCGAACCTGGCGCGGCTGGCAATGAACCCCTTCTGGGGATGGATTTTCGACAGGGTAAACTTTTTCGTGCTCAGGATCGTGTTAAACCTAAGTTTCCTGATCGGAATTTTTGCGTTCTTCAGCTCGGCCAGTCTCGCTGGCCTAATAATAGGCGCGGTCGCGTACGGTATCGCCATAGCCGGCGGCGACGTCGCCTGGAGCTTGTGGGTAACCAAAATTGCGCCGCCCGAGCGGGTAGCAGATTACATGGGTGTCCATACGTTTCTCACAGGATTGCGCGGCGTCGTCGCGCCTATCGTCGGTTTCCAGCTTGCGGCTACATTGCCGATCTCAACTGCGGTTTGGATCAGCGCCGGTCTGATTGCCGCGGCCTGCGTGATGCTGATACCTGAAGTCAGGTACGGCGCGCGTGCTCGGGCCGGCCGGGTACTGGTTGAAGAAGTCTCCGAGTGAATTGCTTGATGCGCGCTTGATGCGCGCGGCCCCGGTCAAAAAGCCTTGGCCAAACTGCGCGATGGCAGCTCGGTACGCGGCGGATCACCTAGCCAGTAAATTCCACTGCAGCTCACGGCGCGGCCGGGACGCGGGCACCCGGGCCTGCTGCATTGACATACTCTAATCTGGTCCGCCACGCACGGCGCAAATTCGCGCCACAATATCCCGACATTTACATCCACCGCGGGTCTGTCGCGCCTGTGCCCAACTGGCGGGCTGACACCAGACTTAGCCACGGATTGTTCTGGTTCCAAAGAAAACGCTTCAACAACCCCGCCCGCTCTGGTATTCTGCGGTGCAGGTAAGTAGGAACCAGATGCGACCACCTGTACCAAAACACGAGCAGAAACGGCTTAAAGTGCTTTGGGAGTACGAAATCCTCGACACAGTGCCCGGGGAGATTTTCGACGACATGACCGACCTTGCGGCGCGAATCTGTCACGCACCCATCGCCTTGATTTCGTTGGTTGATGAAAAGCGCCAGTGGTTCATGTCCCGCATCGGGTTCGATGCTAAACAAACCCCGCGCCACATAGCGTTTTGCGCACATGCAATTCTGAATGATGACCTTTTTATCGTCGAAGACGCGACCAAAGACCCCAGGTTCGCGAACAACCCGCTGGTAAAAAAAAGCCCAAAGATCAGATTTTACGCGGGCGCGCCACTGGTCACGCCAGATGGGTACGTATTGGGCACGCTCTGCGTCATGGACCATGTACCGCGCAAGCTCGATTATGACCAACAACGCGCGCTCCAGATACTCGCGCGCCTGGTCATGACGCAGCTTGAGTTGCGCCGGCACTCGAAGGAGCTGGCACGACTCCGCGCGCATCGCGAGAAAAACTCTGCCGCGCTCCAGAAACTAAGGGCGCAGCTACGCGAAGCACGACGCGAATTGGCAGCGTGCAAAGCGAAGTTACGCCAATGCTGCCGGGCGAGTGGAAAGACTTGACCGCATTTCGGGGATGTTGCCGGGAATGCGCCGAGCGCGGGGATTCTTAGCCTCGGCAGGTAATTTTCGTGAGTAGCCCCGACCGAGCATCATTGATTGATCCTCGCAACAAATGGGACCCAATGCAAAAAATGTCTCTGACAGCGCGCTAACATCGCGGCTGGACAGATTCTTCCGGCTAACTGAGCACGGCTCAACTGTGCGCACCGAGGTAATTGCCGGCATTACGACTTTTTTAACCATGTCGTACATCATCTTCGTCCAGCCTGCGGTGCTCTCTGGAAAAATGTTCGGCCAAAGCACAGGAATGGACTTCGGTGCCGTTACTTCGGCCACGTGCCTATCCGCCGCGCTGGCGACTTTGATCATGGCCCTGTACGCGCGGTATCCTATCGCCCAAGCGCCAGGTATGGGCCAAAACTTTTTCTTCGTGTTCTCCGCCTTGCCTGCCGCTGCCGCAGCCGGATACACAAACCCGTGGCAGGTTGCATTAGGCATGGTGTTCGTCTCAGGGGTGCTTTTTGTCCTTCTATCCTTGG
>JANWZY010000175.1 GCA_025061935.1 Verrucomicrobiia bacterium | reverse complement strand
GTAGCTGCGCTTGTCAAAGCGCAGACCAAGCTCGGGGCCGGTTCAACCGGTTCGGCGTTTTTACAAACGCGGCTACACCTTTTCACAAACGCAACTACCAGAAAGGTGCGACCTGCTGGACTTTGCAGTTGATCAGACCGCGCTCGGGCGCAACGCAGCGTCAGGTTTGCCAAGTTTGGTAGCGCGGGCGCGGTTGAGAGCGCGTAGCTGCGCTTGTTGAAGCGCAGCCAAGATTGTGAGTTTAGAGTTCTGTCGTCCCTGTCTGAACTGGCAAGGTATTTCGCATTTTGCGTTTGCCCCTAAGGGGCGAGCTATGTGTCTGTGGTCCCGAGGGGTTTTTGCGGGCGCGCACACAAATATGCAGCGCGCTCGGGCGCCGCAGACCATCCCCGGCCTATCCCACGCTTTGACCTTGAACGATGCATATCTCGCGCCACCGAAGGCACCACCCTCAGTGCCGGCACAGCATAAAAAACGGTGGGGGGGTCAAGTGTTCGTTGAGCCGGCATTAAGGCAGCCGGTTTGTGATTGCGTGTAGGATCTCTTCGATTGCCTGAGCTACGGGTTTGGCGCCGAGGTTGCCTTTGCCGTGAACACGAACTGAGACGGCACCAGCCTGTTTGTCGCGCGGGCCGATTACGAACATGGTGTGGACGCGCTCGGCTTCGGCGTCTGCGATTTTAGCCCGGATCGGGGCGGGGCTGAAGTCCGCGCTGACACGGACGAATTTGGTGCGAAGCTCGTTTACGATTGCTTGCGCGTAACTGACCAGTTCGGCGCTGTCGTTGAGAGTGAGCACGCGGACTTGCTCCGGCGCGAGCCACAGCGGGAAATTACCCGCGTAGTGTTCGATGAGGAAACCGATGAACCGCTCGTGCGTGCCCAGTGGCGCGCGGTGGATACACAGCGGCGTCTTCATTGTGTTGTCACGGTCGCGGTATTCTAGTCCGAACCGTTTGGGCACGGCGAAGTCGACTTGATTGGTTGCGAGGGTGAACTCGCGCCCGATTACGCTCCAGATTTGGACATCAATTTTGGGTCCGTAAAACGCCGCTTCGTCCGGCACTTCGACGTAGTTGATCCCGGAATCCTTGAGTACCTGCCTGACCATGTCCTCGGTTTGCTTCCACAGCTCGGGTTCGCCGACGTATTTTTGGCCGAGCTTGGCCGGGTCGTGCGTGCTGAAGCGCATGACGTATTTCTCGATGCCGAAAATCTTGAAGTACTTGAGGTACATCTGGTTGACGGCGTTAAACTCCTCTGCGAACTGCTCGGGCGTGCAATAGATGTGCGCGTCATTCATGTTGAGTGAGCGCACGCGCATCAGGCCGAACAATTCGCCTGATTGCTCGTACCTGTAGCATGTGCCGTACTCGGCCAGGCGCAGAGGGAGGTCGCGGTAACTGCGCGGCTGCGCGGCGAATATGCGGTGGTGGTGCGGGCAGTTCATGGCTTTGAGGTAGTACCGTTCTTGCTCGGGTTGCGTGCCAGCCGGCCCCTGCCCGGTATTCTCTCCCCGTAAGACCATGGGCGGGAACATGCTATCAGCGTAATACGGTAGGTGGCCCGAGGTTAGGTACATCTTTTCCTTGGCGATGTGCGGAGTCTTGACCCGTACGTAGCCGGCAAGGAACTCGGTTTCCTTGGCCAGTTTTTCGAGCTCTTCGCAGATGACCGCGCCTTTGGGTAGCCATAGCGGCATGCCTTGCCCGACGAACTCGGGGTCGATCACGTAAAGGCCCATTTCCTGGCCGAGCTTGCGGTGGTCGCGGCGCTTCGCCTCTTCGAGCATGGCGAAGTATTGGTCCAGCTCGGCTTTCGTTTTGAATGCCACGCCATAGACGCGCTGGAGCTGTGGATTGCGTTCGTCGCCTTTGTAGTAGGCGCTGGCTACGCTGGTGAGCTTGAACGCGCCTATGTCGCCTGTGCGCGCGACGTGCGGCCCGGCGCACAAGTCAATGAAATCGCCGCTTTTGTAGTAGGTTATTGGCTCGCCTTCGGGGATGTCCTCAATATTGCCGAGCTTGAACTTGCTCGGGTGCCCCGGCCGTTCGCTCAGCGCGCCGAGCCTGCCGCTTTGGGCATCTTTGATCGCCTGTTCGCGAGTGACGGTGATTTTTTCGAATGGGTAGTTCGCTGCGATGATTTTTTGCATCTCAGCTTCG
The DNA here is from genome assembly GCA_025061935.1 of Verrucomicrobiia bacterium. GTDB lineage: Bacteria > Verrucomicrobiota > Verrucomicrobiia > Limisphaerales > DTLC01 > DTLC01. The sequence continues at coordinate 4,308 of JANWZY010000175.1, read as the reverse complement.
ATTGCGGGGAAATCGTCGGGCGTGATTCTGTGGTCTAGTTCGAGGTCGTAATAGAATCCTGTGTCCACTGCTGGGCCGGAGGCGAATTGCGCGTGTGGCCACAGCCTTAGTATGGCGTGCGCCATAACGTGGGCTGCGGAATGGCGTATCCGTTCCAGTTCAGCCGAATCTTGGTTTTTGACCAAATTTCCGTGTTCCGGAGGATTCAAGTTTGTGTCTGGCATAGTTTAGCTACGGGCAAGCTTGTCTGGTGCCAGACGCGCCCGAGTCCGGGGCGTCCCCGGTGTTGAACCCCTGCGCTTGCGTGTTTCCGCACGTTTGCATCTTGCTGCGGTCAAACAAAAACGCCTCGACCCATCCGTCTGAGGCGTGTGCAGCCGTCGTGATGCGCAGCGAAAATTCGGCTGCGCCGGCCAGCAACGCATACAATACTTGCCCGGAGGCGGATTTGCAATGTTTTGTGTGCGCGCGGCGCCGGTGGCGGCGCATCGTGCACGGGAACCGCAACCACGGCTGGCCCACCGGGGCGAAATAAGGTTTGAGATTCATGCCGTATTAGAGCAAAATTTGGCCAAACTTTGATTGATGGATAGCGCTGGTGCAACCAAGCGGCGGTATGCCCGGCTGATGGTGCCGATTGCCTTGGCCGTGCTGGTGCTGGACCAGTTGACCAAGGCGATTGTGCTCCGGTTCCTCGGGTACGCGGAGGAACGGGTTATTATTCCGGGCTTTTTCAAGTTTGTGCATTGGGGCAACACCGGCGCTGCATGGAGCCTGTTCCGCGGCTATAACGAGGTCTTGGCCGTGGTGGCCATCGTGGCGTTATTGGTCTTGTACCTGGGTCGGCACCACTTCGACACCAGAACAGTGTTGGGCCAGGCTGCGCTCGGATTGGTGTTTGGCGGCATCGTTGGCAACCTGATTGATCGCGTACGGATCGGGCATGTAGTTGACTTCATCTACTTTTTCGTGCCCAGCGGCGGGGGCGAGCTCGGGTTCCCGGCATTCAACGTAGCCGACAGCGCCATTTGCGCCGGCGTGGCGCTTGTTTTCTACAACACTTGGCGTGCCGAGCGGGCGCGCAAGTCGGCCTCACCTGCCGGCGGTTCAGATTCAGTGCAGGGAGGAGGCTCAGCGGAGGAACAGCGCGGTGGCGCGAGCTAAAGTTGGCCTGCCGATGGGCAGCTTATGGCCGATTATTGGCTCATTGGTTACAATCCCCGCTGGATTTGTGAGGCGCTTCGATTTGTTGGCGGTTTAGCGGTCGCCGATGTTTGACCGAAAAGATACGATTACGGTTGAAAAGTCAGCGCCCGGCGTGCGCTTGGACGTGTACCTGCACACGCAATTTCCCGCCGTGTCACGCAGCGCTATCCAACGGCTGATCGAGTCCGGTGACATCAGAGTCAATGGCCGGCGCGTCAAGCCGACGCACCGCCCGCGCGCCGGAGAACTCATCGAGATCAACTGGCCGGCCCCGCGCGCTGCCGAAGCACATCCTGAACCGATCCCGCTGGACATCCTGTACGAAGACGAGTGCCTGCTGGTGCTGAACAAACCCGCAGGTATGGTTGTGCATCCGGCGGCAGGGCACCACGAGCATACGCTGGTAAACGCATTGTTGTACCACTGTAAGGGCCAACTGAGTGGGGTGGGCGGCGTCGCGCGGCCCGGCATCGTCCACAGACTCGATAAGGACACCAGCGGCTGCCTCGTCGTGGCAAAGACGGATGCGGCGCACTTAGCGTTGGCTGCGCAATTCGCGCGCCGCCAAGTCGAGAAAATCTATCACGCGTTCGTCTGCGGCGTGATTCCGCGCGACTCGGGCGAGATACGCGCGGCGATAGCGCGGCACCCTACGCACCGCAAACGCATGGCTGTGCGCGACGAGTCTGTCGGGCGCCAGGCGCACACAAAATTCCGCGTGCTCGAGCGGCTCGAAGCGACCACATTGGTCGAAGTAACCATGCTCACTGGTCGCACGCACCAAATTCGCGTGCATTTCCAGTTCATTGGTTATCCGTTGCTAGGTGACCCGGTGTACGGACCGCGCCAAACGAAGCGCGTGACCGAGCTGACCAATTACGCGCCGCCACGGCTTATGCTCCATGCGTCGCGGCTCAGTTTTACTCATCCATTGACTCAAGAGCCGATGAGCGTCGAGGCGCCGTGGCCCGATGAGTTCAGGGACGCACTGCGCGCGTTACGGCCTCGCGGATAAGGGTAAATTGATCGGGAATCGGCTAGTCGGACTCGAGTGCTTGCTCCAATGGAGCGGGTGAAGGGAATCGAACCCTCATCTCAGGCTTGGGAAGCCCGCGTTCTACCACTGAACCACACCCGCTTTTTACGCCAGTATTCTTAGCAGATGCACTGGCCGGACGCAACAATTTTTTCCGGCGTAAATGGCGGTTCGGCCGCGGACGCGGAATTCGGCAAAAATCGCGCGAAATCTTTTAGGCGGCTATTGCAGCGCGCCGTTTTCGAGTTATGTTTGGGCGTGGATTTGCAACAAATCGCCTCGGTTAGCGTCGTGGTAGCGGCGGCTGCAGCGCTGCTGTGGAGCTGGTTCCGGCGACGCGGCTCGGGCGCGCGCACCGGCTGGTGCGCCGGCTGCGATGCGGGCCGCGGGCGGGGCGCTACCGATCCGGCCAGTTGCCGCTGCGCCGGTGCCGGGCCGGCTCGCGAGCGAGGGTCACATTTGGGCTAGTTGCAGTATGTACATGGTTTGAATAAAATTTTTCTGACGCATGGCAACGAGCAAGTTGAGTCCGTCCCTGTTTGTTTCGCAGGCGTCGGTTGTGAGTCAGGTGGCAGACGGGCATGTGCGCCCTCATTGGGAGCCTAATACAGACGTGTACGTGACCGAACACGGGTTGGTGATCAAGGTCGAGCTTGCCGGGCTGCGCAGGGAGCATTTGCAGATAATTGTCGAAGAGGGCAATCGGCTCCGAATTAGGGGCGAGCGGCCCGATTCGTGTCGCGCGCCCAAATGCAACTTTCTCGTGATGAACATCAATTATGGCCCGTTTGAAAGCATTTTGGAATTGCCGCCCGGCTACGACCTATCTCAAGCGAAAGCGCATTACCTGAATGGGTTTCTTCGCATAGACGTGCCATTGGCTGCGCGGCACTCGCGCAAGCGCGCAAAGTCCAACAACGGTGCGTAAGAATGGCGCCTGAGCGCGCCACCTTAGAACCGAGTGGCCTCAAACCACCAGATTAACATGGCGATAGACTCCGCCGACACGGAGTTCATAACCATTACTACGGGCCGCGTCGGCGCTGATGAGGGCACCACGCGCATTTCGAGCCGCGCACTGCCGGAGGTGCTGCCCATCCTCGGATTGGCCGATATCGTAATTTATCCCGGCCAGGAAGCCCCATTGCTCGTTGACACGCCCGAGGGCGTCAGGCTCATTGATGACGTTGTTGCGGGCGACCGGCTGCTGGGTGTTGTATTGCAGCGCAAGCCTGACGTCCAGAACCCCACCCCTGAAGACCTTTACAGCATGGGGTGCGCCGTGCACGTGTCCCGCATGCTTAAGTTCCCGGACAACACTGTGCGCATACTTGTGCAGGGGTTGTGGCGCATCCGCATAACCGAGTACAAGACCGAGGCGCCGTACCTGCGCGCGCGGTTCGAGGTGTGCAAAGATGTCGTCGAGGACTCGCTCGAATTGGAGGCGCTCACGCGCAACGTCCAGAATCTGTTCCGCGAGATCATCAGGCTTTCACCCGCACTATCCGAGTTGGACAAGGTGCTCGATCTCGAGTCGGAACGCCCGGGCAGGCTGGCGGACATGATCGCCTGGACGCTCAACTTCAGCCTTGCTGATCGGCAGGAACTGCTTGAAACGGTTTCGGTCAAGCAACGGCTCCAAAAACTTCTACCGCTGCTTAATCGCGAGCGGCAGGTGCTGGAGCTTAGCTCAAAGATACAGAGCGAGGTCGCCGCTTCGATCTCGCGCACGCAGCGCGACTACTTCCTGCGCGAGCAATTGCGCGCCATCCAGCGCGAGCTGGGCGAGGCGGACTCTGCGACCAGCGAGCTTAGGGCACTGCGCGAGCAGATCGAAAACACGCCCATGCCCGCCGAGGCACGCAAGGTCGCGTTGCAGGAAATCGAGCGGCTCCAGCACGTCTCGCCTGCTGCAGCCGAATACGCCATAGCACGGCATTACCTTGACTGGATTGTCAACCTGCCTTGGGAGAAAGAGACCGAGGACAAACTCGACCTGGCCGAGGCCGAGCGGATTCTGAATGAACAGCATTATGGACTAACAAAGGTCAAGGACAGGCTACTTG
>JANWZY010000174.1 GCA_025061935.1 Verrucomicrobiia bacterium | reverse complement strand
CAACAGTTGCACTTGGCGCAACCGCTTACGTCACCAGGTCCGGCAGCACTTGGACCGGCACAGTTGATGGTACGGTAGTTTACACCGGCACCAGTTACAATGCCGCCATTCAGGCGTGCATCAACGCAATGAGTTCCGGCACAATCTACATCCGGAACAGCGGCACCTGCGAAGCCGATTACGGTGTCGCACCGAAAAACGGTCTCGTGCTCGATTACGGTGGCACGCAGTCCTACGGTCAAAGCGGCACCATCTCGGTGATCCAGCTCGATAACAAAAGCGGCGTGACCATCAGAAACCAAAAGATCACTGGCTCACCACGGTACGGCATCTGGTCCCGCAGCAGCAGCAGCATCACCCTGAGCGGCTGTAGCTGTGATGTAACCGGCGGACTAATCTACCGGTTCGACGACAGCAAGGGTGGCGGGTCAAGGAACATCAACATCAACAGCATCACCGCCAACGGCGCAACTGCGCACGGCTGCGAGACGTACACCGTGGACGGGTTCTATTGGGGCACGGTCACGGCCAACAACTCCGCCGGGTGCGGACTGCTGCTCAACAACACGATCAACTGGTCCGGCAGCTCGGTGTACGCGTACAACTGCAATTACGGCGGCGGCTACGCCGGATTCCGCGTCGCCAACTCGAATCAGAGGGGAACGGTAAACTATGTTGACGCGAACCGTTGCGGGCGCGGCATCTTCAGCCTTACCCAGAGCCGTGACGCCACAATCAACAATTGCTGGATACGGTACTGCAGCGGCATCGGCATCTGGCTGCAGGATTCTTACAACACGCACGTGCGCGCCGGCACGGTCGAGTACAACTCAGGCGGCTGCTACAGCATTACCGGCGGGTCCGGCAATTCGGTTACGGTCACCTGCAGATAACAGCGTCTAATCTTGGCCGACTGACAAAGTCGAAACTACGCGGGACGTTGCGGAGTGAACAACCGTAACGTCCCGCAGTTTTTTAGGGCTTTGAAGAAACCCATGTTCGGGCAATGATTCCGTCATGAAAAAAGGGATTCAGTTGATTGTCGCGTTCGCTGTGGGCGCTTGCGCTGGGTATCTTGCTACGCAGTCGTTCCAAGCCCGGGAAGCAACCGGCCCGGCCGATACCGTTCCCGGCACAAAATCCCTCGACAAAAAAATGCCCGTGGCCGCCCCCGGCAAAGGCCAAGTCGCGTTCGGCCTTACGATCGGCCAGATCATCGAGCGAATCAACCGCGAATGCAAAGCAGGCCTGTGGCGACGTACAGCCGAATGGGACCAAATCTTTGGCTCGTTAAACGCGGAGCAATTCGCCCAGATCGCGCAGGGGATCAAGCCCGCGCTAATGTCGCCGGTCCAGGACGAGTTGCGTCGTGTTTTCATTTTGCGCTGGAGCGTAATTGACCCGGTCGGCGCGCTCGCGTTCCTTGTTGAGTGGCCGGCATCGGTCATGCGCGACCGGCTGGTCGTTGCCGCCGTGCAGGAATGGTTGGGGCGTGATCTGGACCCGGCTGTCGAGTGGATCAAAAGCCTGCCGCCGTCGCCACTGAAAAACGAACTCTTGAATCACGCCATCTCAACCCTTGCAAGGAGCAATCCGGCGACCGCGCTCGACCTGGTGAAACTGCTCCCGCCGCAAATCCGGTCAAGCAGTTATGCAGCCGTGTTCGGGGCCTGGGCAGCGACGAATCCGAAAGAAGCACTCGCCCAAATCGAGAAGCTGAACCTACCACTCCAGCACAGGTTGGCCGCGCTTGAAGCCGTATTCCGCACCTGGGGCATGGCCGATCCGAAAAGCGCACTCGCATGGGCCACTACAATGCCACCCGGCCCGAACCGCAACCTTGCCATGCGCCAAATCCTCAGTAGCTGGGCCTCGCTCGAGCCGAGCGCAGCCGCCGAATACGCGCTTGCGTTGCCGCAGGGCGCAGAACGCAACCTCGCCATAACGGCCCTGATCGAGTTCTGGCCGGAGTCGGACATGGAAACCGCAGTCAAGCTTGTGGATGCGCTCCCAACAGGCACAGCGCGCCAAAACGCGCTTCGGTTCCTGATGCCGACCTGGGCAAATGCAGACCCTGAAAAAGCGCTCGAATACGTCCAGGCCATGCCCAACGGCGCCGCCAAAAACGAATTGCTCAGCAACGTGATCATGCTCTGGGCACTTGACGACCCGCAAAAAGCGCTCGATGCAGCGCTTAAACTGCCAGAAAGCCGGACCCGCACCGAGACGCTTCAAGCTGCGCTGGCGCAGCTCGCCACTGTTGACCCCACAAACGCGATCGCACGCGCGCGCGCCATGCAATCCGAGTCCGAACGGCGGCTCGCTTTGAACGCGGTAGCGAATGCAGTCGCAGCAGACAACCCCGCCCTAGCAGCCTCGATCGTGACCGAGTTGCCCCCGGGCCGCGAGCAACTCGAGACACTGCCTGCCATTGCCCGGGCTTTTATGAAGGTTGACCCGCACCAGACGCTGAGCTGGCTCAAATCGCTGCCAGACGGCCTGGGCCGGCGCATGGCTTACGAAGCAGTGGCTGAAATCATGGCCGAAAGCGACCCGCAGCAGGCGGTGTACTGGGCCGCGTCACTGGCCGAATCCGAAGGCCGCGCGCGTGTGCTCGAGACCGCGCTGGCCAAATGGGTCCGCGAAGACTCCGGAGGCGCGCTCGCGTGGCTCGACCAGGTGAAACAGCCGGAGCTGAAAGCGGCCGCCGCAGTCGCAATAGCAGCCGAGCTAGCGTATTCGGCCCCGGAAAAGGCAGTCGAGCTTGCCATGAACTTCGCCAACCCGGATGAACGTGGCAGCGTACTGGCGCGTATTGCGCACGTGTGGGCGCGGCAAGACCTCAATGGCGCGTTGCAGAAGGTGCAAAACATGCCAATTGGCGCCGAACGCAGTCAATTCCTGTCCAGCATTGCAACTGTGCTGGCCGAGCAATCCCCCGCCGACGCCGCTGCGTTCATCGAGCGATTCGCACCCGCTGAAGTCCCGCCTGCGACCGTGCAGGTCGTCGCAACCGAGTGGGCCATGCACGACCCCGCCGCAGCAGCCAACTGGGTGTGGAACCTCGCCGACCCCCAGATCAAGGTCTCCGCGCTGCAAGAGGTCACCACACAATGGGCCAGCGTTGACCCGGTGAAAGCCGGGCAATGGCTCGCCACGTTGCCTGCAAACCCGATTCGCGACCTCGGTTTTGTGTCTTACGTGCAGCAGGTCGCAGTCGAGCGACCACAAATGGCGGCGCAATGGGTCGAGATGATCCAAGACCCCGGCCTGCGCCAAAACGCCGTATTGACCGTGGCACGCGCGTGGCTCCGCGTTGACGAGCGCGCTGCGGAGACATGGTTGCGCAAGATGAAGATCGCCCCCGAAACAATCACCCAGTAAATTTCCACCGCACTGTAGCTTTTTAACCTCACCACAGGCTTGACTAAGCCACGCTGTCACTGTTCTAACTGAGCCCCGGCGCACCCACGCAACTGCGCCGCAATGCCGACTCCGACACACATGCCCGAGCTTCTTCAATCGGAAAATGCGGGCGCTCCGCAACCCGTAATGCACGTACTGCTTGAGATCCCGCACTTGGGCCAAAGAAAAACCGCCCCGGTTTATTGAACGAGCCCTGCTCCCACTCAAACCCTTCAACTACCCCATAGGTGCTGAGTGTAATAGATTCGACGCGAACAGTTTACCGGCCCGCCAAAAGCACACTTCCAGGACAAGACGGTTGGGCGCGCGGTTAAGTGCTAGAGAAATGGCGCGCCACAATACGCCCACACTCGAGGAAAGCAGGCCGGTCATTGCTATGTCAGCATCACCGCCACAGACCGGTGCTGACCATTTTGCTCAGTGCGTGTCCCCCCACGCTGAGCTTGCCGGGCATTCTCTGCTCCTTCAGGGAACAGTGTCGAGCGACGCTGCAACTTGCCTCGTGGACGGCTAGGTCATGTGCTGGCCAGATTTCCGGCAACTCTTGTGGCCATTGGCACAGTCACAGGTCACAGCCGAGTCCGTGGTGCGTGAAGCACCGCCCGAAGAGTCACCTCATGACACTCAGCATTTTGCGCGGGCTTGGATCTGGTATGTGTCATACTTATTGCCGCGCGTGGGGGTAAGACGTGTCCGAACGCAACGCAAAGGGCCGCTCGCTGGACTAATTGAGTCGGCTTGTATCTAGGGCTAAGCTCCGCTTAGACACGAGGCCTTGGACGGTACCGCTGCATACGGTGATAACCGGCATCGCGGCAAGACGGTTCTGTTTACGGGCGCGCGCGATATTGCCGTTACCGGCGCTCAATTAGGCGGCCGCCATAAAGCTTGCTCGGGACAGTAACGGCCAACCGGCCCATCCGGCGTTTATGTAACTGGAACCGCCGGACCGGCGTGTAATAAAGCCCGAGAGCGGTTGGGCGCTTTGGCGCTTCCAGCCAGCTTTAAATCTGCAATCAAAATTGACCATGTGCCGCCCGCCCGGCCAAGTTTGGACTGCGTGAGGGCCCTTTACGATCTACAAAAAGTGGTCGGGGCAAGGAGATTTCCAAACAGGACCGAACGACGTTGATGAGCAATGAAAATTGTGCCTGAACAAGTTGCGGCACGTGCCGAGGACTTGTTCCAAGCCGGGTTCTGCTGCGCTGAAAGTGTGTTCGCCGCGGTCGCAGAAGGCTGCGGCATTAGATCCGAGCTGATTCCCAAAGTCGCCACCGGTTTCTGTGGGGGCATGGCCCGTACTGGCAACGTGTGCGGCGCCGTGACCGGCGCAGTGATGGGAATCAGCCTTGCGACAGGCCGCACAAGCCCGAACGGATCACGTGAAACAAATCACAAACTGACTCAACAATTGATGCGCGAGTTCGAAGCGCGGTTCGGCACAATCATCTGTCGCGAGCTGATAGGCTGCAGGCTCGATACACCTGAAGGCCACAAACATTTCATCGAGCACGGATTACGGGCCAAGTGCGCTGAATTCACGCGTCAGGCTGCGCGAATGGCTGCAGAGGCGCTGCAGCGGGACCGGCTCGTCCAAGAGCAAAGCAACGAACGCTAGCGCCTGATCCTTTACTTTCTCCCGCGTTCCAATTGCGGTAAGTTATTTTGCATGGCGCAGGTGATGCGCGAAATTGCTCCGGTCGTGTCGGGGCTGTACACCGACCGGTATGAGCTTAGCATGGCTTGGGCGTACTGGCGCGCCGGCCGCGCGCACGACCCGGCCGTGTTCGATTACTTCTTCCGCACGCTCCCGTTCCGCGGCGGCTACGCCACCTTCGCCGGCGCAGGCACACTTGTGGCCGCGCTCGATCAGTTCAGGTTCGGCGACGCCGAGCTTGCATTCTTACACAAGCAGGGGTTCGACTCGGATTTCCTGGACTATCTGAAATCGTTCCGGTTCCGCGGCTCGATCTGGATGCCTGCTGAGGGCGAGCCGGTATTCCCGCTCGAGCCGGTCGCGCGTGTCGAGGGTACGCTCGTCGAGACGCAGCTAATTGAAACCTTGCTGTTGAATGTGCTCAATTTCCAAACGCTGGTTGCGACCAAGGCGGCCAGGTGCAGAGATGCTGCGCACGGGCGGGCGTTGGCTGAATTCGGATTGCGCCGCGCGCAAGGGTTGGGTGGGCTGTGGGCGAGCCGCGCCGCGTGCATTGGCGGGTGCACGAGCACGTCGAACATGGAAGCTGCAGCGCTCTACGGCCTGCAAACCGCGGGCACAATGGCGCATTCGTTCGTGCAGAGTTACGACGACGAGCTGACCGCGTTCCGCGCATTCGCGCAAGTGCACGGGTCAAACACGGTGCTGCTGCTTGATACCTACGACACGTTGCATTCGGGCCTGCCGAACGCGATCGTTGTGGCACGTGAGCTTGCCGCGCGCGGGCAACGGTTGGCAGGTGTGCGGCTGGATAGCGGCGACCTTGCGTGGCTGTCGCGCGAGGTGCGTAAGGCTTTGGACGCCGCAGGGCTGCGCGAAGTCAAAATCGTGGTGTCGAATCAGTTGGACGAATACGTAATCCGCAGTTTGATCGAGCAGGGCGCGCCGATTGACGTGTTCGGCATCGGCACGGCACTGGCCGTCGGGCATCCGGACGGCGCGCTCGACGGCGTGTACAAGCTCGCCGAGTGCGGAGGCAAACCGCGAATGAAATACGCCGCCGGACTGGCAAAGCAAACATTGCCAGGACGCAAAGCTGTCTCAAGATACTACGATGATGAAGGATGGTTCCGTGCGGACGCAATTCATCTAGCGGACGAGCCGCCCCCGGACCGCATGATTGACCCGCATGACCCGACGCGCCGGCTCACCCTGGCACAGTGGCGCTCAGAGCCGCTGCTAAAGCTTGTCGTTAAGGACGGTGCGCCGGTGCAGCCGCTGCCGGACGTGCATGCTGCTGCGGTGTACGCACGGGCGCGCGCGGACAGGTTGCCACCGGAGCATCGCAGGTTCGAAAACCCGCACATTTACAAGGTCGGCATTAGCCCGCGC
>JANWZY010000173.1 GCA_025061935.1 Verrucomicrobiia bacterium | reverse complement strand
GCCAAATATAACAGCCGACGGAAACCGGAGTTGCTTGAGCCCGGCACTTTTAGCTTGCTCAATTACCGCGAAGCCGACCGAGTGATTGCCGAATGGCAAACGATAGCTGACAAGGCGGAAAAGATTAACGCGGCACTTCCGCCCGACGCGCGGGATGCGTTCTTCCAGTTGGTTTTGTACCCTGCCAAGGCGTGTTACGTTGTAAACGACTTATACGTGACGGTTGCGAAGAACCGATTATATGCGGATCAGGGCCGTGCGTCTGCCAACGATTATGCGCGCCGCGCACGGAAGCTGTTCGAGAAAGACGCCGAGTTGACCAAGCTTTATCACACGATAGCAGGCGGAAAATGGAACCACATGATGTCTCAAACCCGGATCGGGTACACGAGCTGGCAACAGCCGGAGTCTAACATTATGCCTGCAGTTGTGGAGATAGACGTGTCCGGTCCGGGCAAACTTGGGGTAGCCATTGAAGGGTCCGCGGCTGTCTGGCCTGATTCTAAAGAGGCGCCTGTGTTGCATTTCGACGTGTTCAACAAGCCGTGCCGTTACATTGACGTGTTTAACCGCGGTCGTGCGCCGTTCGGATATCGTATACAAGCGACCCAGCCCTGGATCCTGGTTGACCAGGTTTCCGGGAAGGTGGAAAAAGAAGTCCGTATTTGGGTGAGCTTGGATTGGGACCAAGTGCCGATCGGCGAGGCGACGGGGCAAATCTTGGTCAGCGGTGGCGCGCCCGAGCCGGTGCGCATTTCGGTTGTGGCGTTTAACCCGCCACAGCCGCGACCTGAAACGCTGACCGGATTCATCGAAGCGGATGGATACGTTTCAATCGAGGCTGCGCACTTTACGCGGAAGGTTGACACCAAGGCCGCGCGCTGGGAGGAAATTCCGGATTTCGGTCGCACGCTTTCCGGAATGACTATTTTCCCGGTGACCGCGCCCAGCGTTGCGCCGCCGCGGAATTCGCCGCGCTTGGAATACAAGGTGTGGCTATTCACGACTGGGCAAGTGGAAGTGATAACCGTGCTGTCGCCGTGCTTAAATTTCGATCCGAGCAGGTCAGTCCGAATAGGCGTTTCTTTTGATGACGAGCGGCCGCAAGTATGGACCGTGGTGCCGCGGAACTACTCAGCGGGCGATTGGAATGCAGACTGGGAGGATTCGGCGCGGAACAACGCGCGGTTTATCAGGTCGCGGCACATGATTGGCGTGCCTGGCTACCATACGTTAAAAATCTGGATGGTCGATCCGGGGGTTGTGGTTCAAAAAATCATAATCGACACTGGCGGGTTGAAGCCGAGCTACCTCGGCCCGCCGGAAAGTTTCCGGGGCGGGAAGTTCTCAATTCGCACGCGCGGCTAGGCTACGGCTACACGCTACCACATCGTTAAATCTTCCACATTAAGTAGAGCCGAGTTTTGGGCTTGCGGCGCAGTTCGGCCTCTTGATAGGTATTGGCGCACAATATGGCTGCCATTGGCAGGTTCCAAAAGGACGACGAAATTTTTTACGCGAAAGTCGTCGAGGGCCAACTTTACCGGTTACGTGGGGATATTTTCAGCACGCCCACGTTTGACAAGCGTCCGATTCCTTTGAAAGGGGTTAAGACGCTGGTGCCAGTGGCGCCAAGCAAGATTATAGCTGTCGGACTAAATTACGCCGACCACGCGCGAGAAACAGGCGCGGCGGTACCGAAACAACCGCTTTTTTGGTTCAAGGCGCCAAGCTCACTTTTGCCCGATGGCGGCAAGATCGAGATACCGTTCCCGGAACACAGGGTTGATTACGAAGCCGAGCTGGCAATTGTCATTGGGCGGCGCGTCCGCAATGTCACGCCCAACGCTGCGTCACGGTACATACTTGGCTACACTGCTGCGCAGGACGTTACGGACCGGACTATTCAGGCGCAAGAAGGACAATGGTGCAGGTGCAAATCATTCGATACGTTTACACCCTTAGGGCCGTACATTGAGACAAGCATTGATCCGCACAACCTGACCATTCAATTGTTCCAAAACGGTCAGCTCCGACAAAACTCGAACACCGCGCAGATGATCTTTAACTGTTTTGAACTTGTGAGCTTCATTTCAACCCACATGACACTGCTGCCAGGAGACGTCATCTTGACAGGTACGCCCGCGGGCATCGGCCCGATCGCATCTGGCGACAAGCTCGAAGTCCGAATTCAAGGCTTGGCCCCGCTGATTAATACGGTCAAATGAAACAGGTGCGCAGGACATTGCGCGTTCCGAGGGTAAATTTGCTTTAAGTTCAAGCATTTGCTCATCCGTGACGCGTGTTTAGGCAACCTTTGTAAACTACTAGAAATGCGTTGGACGCAAACATTTATTCCGACTCTGAAAGAGACGCCCGCCGAGGCAGAAATAACCTCGCACAAACTGCTGCTTCGCGCAGGCTTGGCGCGGCGGCTCGCGGGTGGCCTGTACACTTTCCTTCCGCTGGGGTTACGTGTCTTGCGAAAGATTGAAGCGATCATTCGTGAAGAAATGAACCGTGCGGGCGCGCTCGAGGTGGCCATGCCGTGCCTACAGCCGCCGGAAATTTGGCAGAAAAGCGGGCGGTACCAAGACATGAGCGAGGTGCTGTACCACGTTTACGACCGCGCCAAGAAGGAATGGCTACTCGGCCCCACGCATGAGGAGAACATCACGGTATTGGTGGCAAGCGAGATTAATTCGTACCGTCAGTTGCCGAAAAATTTTTACCAGATAACTGTGAAATTCAGGGATGAAATCCGGCCGCGGTTTGGGTTGATGCGCGCGCGCGAGTTCGTAATGAAAGATGCGTACAGCTTCGACGTGGATGAGCGAAGTGCGGAAGTCAGCTACCAGAAAATGTACGATGCGTACGTGCGAATCTTCGAGCGTTGCGGATTGCGCACGATCGCGGTTGAGGCGCACACTGGCGCTATAGGCGGCAGTTTTTCGCATGAGTTCATGGTCCCGGCTGAGTCCGGCGAGAACGAAATCGCGTTCTGCGAATCGGGCAAGTACGCGGCTAACGTGGAAAAAGCTGTCAGCCAAGGGCCCTTGATTCCGACACCTACTGCCAGCACGGGCGCAAGCCCGGAAAAGTTTCCCACGCCGGGTGTGCTTACAATCGAAGCGCTTGCGCAGCCGCCGTATAACGTGCCCGCACACCATCAAATCAAAACTTTGGTGTACATTGTCGAGAGCAAGCCTGTAGTTTTGCTTTTGCGTGGCGACGACCAGCTCAACGAGGCGAAGCTAGCGGGCGCGCTCGGCACCGTGTTGCTCAGACCTGCTACGCCAGAGGAGATATATGAATTGCTTGGCGCGCACCCGGGGAGTTTGGGTGCAGTGGGTGTTACGCACGTACCGGTTTATGCTGACTTAGCACTCCGCGGCGCGGCAGGCATGACCACGGGCGCGAACCAGGACGGGTTCCATCTTAGGCACGTGGACATTGCCCGCGACATCAAGGTTACGCGCTGGCTCGACCTGCGAACGGTTAAAGCGGGGGAACTGTGTTTAGCTACAGGGTTGCCGTTGAAGATATCGCGCGCGATTGAGGTGGGGCATATTTTCAAGCTCGGCACAAAATACAGCGAAAAACTCGGCGCTGTTTTCTTAGATGAGCAGGGGAGGCCGCGGCCGGCAGTCATGGGTTGCTACGGTATTGGGGTTACGCGCACGCTCCAAGCGATAATCGAGCAGTCAAACGACAAAGACGGTATCATTTGGCCTATGAGCGTGGCGCCCTACACGGTCTGCATCACGCCGCTGGATGTAACACCCGGGGGCAGAATAATGAGCATAGCCGAGCAGATTTATAGGCAACTGATCGAGTCGGGTGTGGATGCCATACTGGACGACCGCGACGAGCGGCCGGGCGTAAAATTCAAGGATTCGGAACTGGTAGGTTTCCCCATTCGTGTAGCGGTCGGTGAGAAATCGCTTGCGAACGAGCAGGTAGAAATCAAGCCGCGCGCCGGGCAGTTAATGCTAGTCCACAAAACCGAGGCAGTGAATCGCGTCCTCGAGTTAATAAAACGTGCGAACTGAGGAACGGCGCGGTGCAGCCGCATTTTAGCACGTGACCTTAACGGTTGTGTTCGCCCCGAATTGATCTGCTGCTTCGCGTTGCAGAAGGAACTCGATGTACGGCAGGTCTTCGGGCCGGGTCAGTTTCGGGTTGGGCCTTGCGTCTATCACAAGTTTGACAGGCTGGTTGATTAGTTCGCACGCGGCGGTATCGTCCGAAAGCTGCAACCCACGCCGCCGCGCCTCTGAAACTGCGCGTTTGATGATCTCGACGCGGAAGGTTTGCGGCGTTTGCACAGTCCAGAGTTGTGCGCGGTCCAACGTGCGTTTGACCCATTCGCCGTCAGGCGATTCTTTGACGGTGTCCGTTATCGGTTGTGCGGCCACTGCGGCGTTAAATTGGCGCGCTGCTTGAACTGTAGCAGCGATTAGTTCGGCAGGAGTGCATGGGCGCGCTGCGTCCTGAATAGCAACAATTTCGGCGGAGTTGGGTAACGCCTGCAACCCATTCCAAACCGAGTCTTGCCTGTGTGGTCCGCCGGCGACTATCCAGTACGGCTTTGATAAACTTAACCGGCTAGCCAGCGCGGCGACTCGGTCGAGCTGGTCTTCCCGCACGACCAACACAATCCCGTCTATGCATGATGCGCTGTCGAACCGTGTCCATGTGTGCGCGATGACAGGCTTGCCCGCCAGCTCAATGAAAAGCTTTTCGACGCCTGGTCCCATGCGGGTGCCTTGGCCAGCGCCTACGATCAACGCCACAACCATGATGGGAGTCTAGTTTGAGTGCCGCCGGTTGAAAAGCGCACTTATGCGGGACCGTGAATTCGATTGTACGCGGCCCGCTTCTGTTGGAATTCGGAATAGGCGCAGCAACTGGTCACTGACACTGGGCTTCAGCCAAATGAATGCGGGCGCCGGCTGTCGCGCCCGTTTCGACTGGCTTGCGTTTTGGTGACACGGTGTTGAAACGGCTTGGGGGCGTTTGCTCAAATGCTTGGCTTAAGCAGGCTTCTAATGTGATGGAATGAAAAGGCCTGCAAAGTTATGCGGGGTTCATTGGGCCAGGCTTGCCATGCGTTCCTGTAACCTTGCGTTTGCCCAAAGATGCGCCGCACCGAACGCAAACATACTCATGAAGCTCGCCGTCGAGCAAAACAAGGAGTAACCGCTCGCGCACGGGTTGCGCTACTTTGCACTTAGGGCAATAAATCTCGCTGGCTATCAATTCCCCGAATTGGTTGCGCATAAATCGGTTTGCTTGCACCGCCCGACCGTGACCGCGGCTCGCGTCGTGGCTGAGGCGATGGGCAAAGCAAAGCCGTTGGCGAACCTGCACTAGCGGTCGGTGAGCTTCGGGGGCGCGTCTTTGTGCCGCAATTCCACTTCCTGGACTTCGGCGAACGGTACAGTCATTTCAGCCATACCCGCGCCGCGCTTGGTGAGAAAGTACATTTCGTTGCCGGTTATGCGCGTGAACCGTTCCACAGTAAACAAGCCGTGCGGTGTCTTGATCGTAAGTACCATGTCTTTGTCCGCCTCGCGTCTGAGCACGCCGAAGAAGCCAGCGAACTTGGTTTCGAAGAACCGCCGGTTGAAAACAAATTCGCCCCGCTTGAACAACTGCGTTGGAGGCAATTCTGCAGCCGTTGCGGCAGCGCCATGCTCGTCGTGTCCGACTCCCAAAGCTGCAGATGCAGCGGCAATTTCGGCCGCCACTTGCGCACGCGTTTGCTGTGCGGCGGCGGCTTCGGCGAGCGCGTGCTCGGTTGTCCGGAGTCTGGTCGGCAGGCACAGGAAAATCGCAGGGCCTATGATGGGGAACACGGCGGCCACGCCGCAAACCAGCGGTGCAGGGAATGCGCGGATGACGGAAATTTCGTAAGCCGCGAATATATTGGCTGCATAAACCACCAGCACGAGTGCCAGCCCTATTGATGAGGCTAAAAATGCTCGCACAAATGAGGCATTCGCGGGCCGGTCCATGCGCGTGACCGGTTTGACATTTATTTCCAGTTTTTTCGGCTGCTCTTCGGCCTGTACTTCGATGAACGGTTCGACAAACTGTTTTAGCCGCGGATTTTCGGCGAGTTCCTTGAGATCGGCTTGCGAAAATCTGACCCACGGGATGCGCTCGGAATAGCTCCCGTCGGGTAACCGGAGCAAAACGCCCAGCTCGTTCGGCGAGACCAGCTCGCCGCTTACAGTGGTGCCGTCGTTGAGCTGGTAGGTCTGCGCTGCCACGCTCAACACAAACATGATCGTTACCAAGACAACCACGCGCAATTGCGAAACAGCACGCATAACTCCGCGGTTAGGTAGCATACCCTTTCAGCCAAAGAAAGCAAAATAGGGCGGTTCAACTGAGTGTGCCATTGCGCTCCGGCTTCGGTGCGGGTACAGAGCCGAGCGTCTCGGCTAGCTCTTCAATTATCCAATTTGGGCGATGCAGTTCGAGCAAGTCTG
>JANWZY010000172.1 GCA_025061935.1 Verrucomicrobiia bacterium | reverse complement strand
ATCGAGGAGCTGCCGGATTCAGTCCAAGTGCCGCCGGAGCTGGTGGACAAGTCAAAGGTACTGGACAATTTTTACGTGCCGGCACGGTATCCGAACGGGCATCCTGCGGGCGCGCCGTTCGAACATTACGGGCCGATCCAGAGCAACCAAGCAATCGCATATGCCAGTGAGATCGTTGAATTCGTGCATGCTCAAATGGCCCGATAAGCAGACGGTGGACGCTGCAATCCGCGTCTGGGCACGCCAACTGGCGGCGCAGCGGCATGAGGTTGTTCGCGTCGGGTACGCCGGTTCATATGCACGCGGCGACTGGGGTGTGGGAAGTGACCTGGATATCGTGATTGTGCTGGAACAGAGCGACAAGCCGTTCGAGCAGCGCGCGGTCGAGTTTGATGCAACACGGCTGCCCGTCCCGGCAGATTTGCTGGTTTACACCGAGGCCGAGCTGCACCAGTTGATCGGGTCAGGCT
Organism: Verrucomicrobiia bacterium; assembly: GCA_025061935.1. Lineage (GTDB taxonomy): Bacteria > Verrucomicrobiota > Verrucomicrobiia > Limisphaerales > DTLC01 > DTLC01. The sequence continues at coordinate 6,080 of JANWZY010000172.1, read as the reverse complement.
CGCGGTTCGGGCGCGTACTTGAGAATGAAACCGTTTGGGTATTTGACCGGGCGCAAACTGCCTCGGCACGGGGCATCAATTGAGGCTCACGCGCGGTCGGGGAAGCGTACGTTGTGTTTCTGCGCTGGATAATCATTGGCTAAACGCCGAAGACCCATCGTGAACATGAAACTGACAGTGTTAGTGCTTGGCGCAGGTCTGCTGTGCGCAATTGCGCATGCGCAAAAATTCGAGGGCTTGGCGCTTACGCCGCCCATGGGTTGGAACAGTTGGAACAAGTTCGGCTGCAACGTCAGCGAAGAGCTGATCCGGCAAATCGCAGACGCCATGGTCAGCTCGGGCATGAAAGATGCCGGGTACGAATACGTTGTGATAGACGACTGCTGGCACGGCCAGCGCGATCATCTCGGATTCATTCACCCCGATGCGAAGCTATTCCCTTCCGGGATGAAAGCGTTGGCAGATTACATTCATTCGAAGGGCCTCAAGTTCGGTATCTACTCGTGTGCGGGATACAAGACCTGCGCGGGGCGGCCTGGCAGCCGCGGGCACGAATACCAGGACGCGCTCAAGTATGCCGAGTGGGGTGTGGACTACCTGAAGTACGACTGGTGCAATACCGAAGGGCTGAATGCCGAGGGCGCGTACATGACGATGCGCGATGCGTTATACGCGGCGGGGCGCCCCGTCGTGTTCAGCATTTGCGAATGGGGCCAGAACAAGCCATGGTTCTGGGGGCCCAAGATTGGGCACCTGTGGCGCACCACGGGCGATATCGTATGCAAGTTCGACACTGCAGATACGCGCGGGCGCTGGCGGTCTTGGGGCGTGCTTCAAATTATTGACAGGACCGCGGAACTGCGCGCATACGCCGGGCCGGGCCATTGGAACGATCCGGACATGCTCCAGGTCGGCAACGGCATGTCGGCCAACGAAGACCGCGCGCATTTCTCGATGTGGTGCATGCTAGCTGCGCCGCTGATGGCCGGAAACGACCTCCGGAACATGTCCGCTGAGACGCTCGAAATCCTAACCAACCGCGAGGTGATCGCCATTGACCAAGACCCGTTGGGGGTGCAAGGGTTCAGGTATTCGGCCAAGGACGGGCTCGAGGTGTGGTTCAAGCCGCTGGCAAACGACGCATGGGCGATGTGCGTGCTAAACCGCTCGACCACGAACAAGCAGTTTGTTTTCGACTGGAAGGAGCAGAAAGTTTACGACGAGTTAATCCGGCGCAGCCCGCAGTTCGACAAGTTCGCGTACCGTGTCCGCGACCTGTGGGCCAAGAAAGATATTGGCACAACTGCAAAGCCGCTTATAGCTGAGATACCGGGCCACGACGTGCTGATGTTACGCCTGAGCGATCCCAAACCAGTGGTGGCCGGCGACGCTGCGGCACTGCGCGGACCGCGAACAGCGAGCCTGCGGCCCACGCCGAACTAGCCGCTTTTGCATCGAGTTGCGCGTAATACTAGCGGACACGGTTCAGCCCCGGCCGCGGGTGTCGAACCGGTGCCACTGCGCGACTGGCCCGATGCATTTTTGCCTTGCGGCGTGGCAGCCAATTCTATTGAGTAATTGGTGCGCCCGTGCCGAGTTCGGACCGGCACCGGCGGAGGCGAATCCGGAGCTTTGTCAAACACGTCCAAAACCACACGAGTATGACACGCACGATACCAATCGGTGGCCTGTTGAAATTTTGCGCTGCGGTAGTGGCGGTATTATGGCTTGGCGCAACATTCTGTTTTGCTCAAGCCCAAGCGCCTGATCCTGGGAAAACCGACGAGCTTAAGCCAATCGAGCTGCCGAAGCCGCGAACCGACGGCGGCAAACCCCTCATGCAGGCGCTCAAGGACAGGAAATCGACCCGCGCGTTCAGCACCGAGCCGTTGCCGATGCAGGTGCTAAGCGACCTGCTCTGGGCCGCATGCGGGATCAATCGTCCGGATTCGGGCCGCCGAACCGCGCCCACAGCACGGAATTGGCAAGAGATTGACGTCTATGTCGCGCTCCAACGCGGACTCTATCTGTACGAGCCGAAGACGCACACTCTGCAACCGGTGCTTGCCAAAGACGTCCGGGGTGAGACCGGCATGCAACCTTTCGTAAAAGACGCACCTGTGTGCCTGATCTACGTAGCCGACTACGCAAAGATGGGCAATGCGTCGGAAAAGGATAAGGACTTTTTCGCTGCAACAGACACCGGATTCGTTAGCCAAAACGTGTACCTGTATTGCGCGTCGGAGGGCTTGGCCACAGTCGTGCTGGGCATGGTCAACCGCACCGCACTGGCCGAAACGATGAAACTGCGGCCGGACCAAAAAATCGTCCTGACGCAGCCCGTCGGGTACCCACGGCGGTAACCAACTCGCGGTTTTACAACGCTCGGATTCGGTTCGCTGCCGGAACCAGCCACGCTCTTTTGGCCAAGCAGGACCATTGGGAGCGAACGGGCAGGCGGCACGCCGGCGCGACTGCGCTTTTCCCAAGCACAGCTAGGTTAACCCCCCACTGAAGGTAGGTTTTGAAAATGTGGATGCCGCGCCTCACCGATTTCGGTGCTACCGTGCCTCCCTGAACTGCGCCCACGCGTGCAACTGCCGCGGCCGGTCTGAGCGTTGAACCATTTGCCGGGTACGGTGACGCCCGGCGTGGGGTTAACCCCCACAAGTCTCGGAAGAGGCTACAGCCACAATCGCGACGCATTATTAGCAGCCGGGCCTAGTGTATAAAGCCGGCGTTGAGGCACCGCATTTCCAAAAGTGCTCTGCGCATGAAACGAATCCTTGCCGTTCGCACTAGCGCCTGGAGCTCTCGCCCTCCACACACGCTGGGTGGAGGGGTGTGCTCTGTCACGACCGCGCATTGGCGCTCGCAGAAATAGCCCAACCGCGACGGCACGACCCAACCCATCGGGCCCGCCACATCCCGTTTCTGTTTGTAGTACAGCCTTTAGGCTGAATGGGTCGCGCCTGAGGGAACTGTTTTTTGGCCTAGGGGGCGGTCCCGTTGAGACTCGCAATAGCGAGTAGCAGCTTTCATTAACCACTCGGCTTCAGCCTGGTGAATTCTGGCAAGAACCCACGAAACCGTTTCAACGGTATTACGCCCCCAAGCCAACCCGTTGAAACGGCTTGCCGGCGCGCGGTCCCTTTTACACCCGGCTGAAGCCGGGCGCTAAAGGAGTGGTGCGAAAAGCGTTACGGAGTTGTGTAAGGCTCGATAACTTAGATGTGGGAAGGTCGCGTCTCGGCTCATTGCGTTGGGCTAGTCGATGTCCCGGCCTGCACAGGGCCAGGTTGAGTTTCGCCGGCTGCTGGCGCCGGTCGTTTGGGTTTGCCGAGCCGGCCGCCGGTCCATTCGTAGATGTAACCTAGGCTGTTCAGGATTCCGTACAAAATGAGGAGCACCACGACTGCTACGGCCACCTTCGGCCAGACGCTTTTCTTTTCGGCGAACGGGTCGAACAGGTCGCGATGCGCACCCGGGGGCAACGCGGCGACCTGAGTGAGCGATCTGCCGAGTGGCACGCTGATCTTTGCGCGTGTGTTGACTGCCCAACCGTTTGCGTCCAGCAGCGGGCCGAGATTGCGTTTGCGTAGCTTCAACCACGCAATGAACACCGACGGCCCGGAAATGATCAACATGAGCGCAACGATGACCAGCGGGATTTGCCACAAGGCCAGCTTTGCCAGCCCGGTTGCAAGGAATGATACTGCTGTGCCAATTGCGCCGAATGCAACGCCCAGCGCGGCCACGGTGCCGACATCAATTTTCTTTGGCTCGATTGGTTTGGCTTTTTCGGGGGTTGTGACTGCCACCGCGGCGGTCTCGAGCTTGGCCGTGGTTGCGGCTTCGGCTGCGGCAGCGCGTTTGGCGGCGTATTCTTCGATCATCCGGACAAACTTCTTGTACGGCGACCAGAACGCCTGGCGCAGACTAATCGGGTTTTCGACTATTTTGATAATCGTCGCGTCCCAGTCGCGGCCTTTGCGGTCGTAAAAAATGCCGTTGCGCCCGACCATCAAATTGTCCGAGTCGCCGTCTGTGAACGCGGCGACGATCAGGCGTTTCTCGCCCGTGCTTTTGCGCGTGCACTCGCAGTAGGCCAGGTACATGCCTGCCAGCCCGGCCAGCGCGGCGTGTTTGCCGACGTCTTCGACGGGCAGACACAGATCGCAACTGCGCTGGTCCATGTACAGGGTGCCGACTTGGAAGATTGCCTTGTCCTTGCGCCGGTAAAAATCGCGGAACGAGACGAAATTGTTGCACAGCTTGCACAGGTCGCGGTGGTATCGCAGGAGCCGCTCGACCGTCGAGATGGCGTTGAACTCGGGTTCGAGCGCCTTGTCCCGTGCGATCAGGTCTGTGATGGTTTGCCGGGCGGTGCCTGCCAGGATTTCGCGGACGCGGCTGATGCCGAGCTTCTCGACTGCAGCAGGCGGCTTCGACGCAAGCCAGGCTTCGTACGGCGCAAGTTTTGATTGCAACGCCACCCAGTCTGCCTCGGTAATAGCTGTCTTGTCGCCCAACAGCGGTTTGACCGCTGCCGAGTGCAGTGTGGCCAGCGCACCCGCCCAGGCCGGGTTGACCCCCTCGAACAGCGGCAACGGTTTGTTCGGCGCGACCTGCGCCAGCGGGAAGCCGGCTATCTCGTCGGCAGTGATCGAAAGGTCCTTGGCTGCCAATGCCAGGTAATCGGATTCCTGCCTGTTCAACGCGGCTGCTGCGCGCGGGTCGAATGCCGCAAGCCTGCAACGGGCGAAGTAATCGTCAACCTTGGCTTTTACCGCTTTGACTGCTGCTGCGGCAGCGGCGGTGGCATCGCCCAGGGGCAAAACGGTCTTGTTCCCCGCAGCCTTGTTCGACCACTCGACCAATGCCGCCGCCTCAGCAAAAAACCTGTCCACTTTGGCCTGATTAACCCCCGGCCTGCCGCTGCGGTCCTGTTCCGGCCCGAGGCATGAGATTATGTCTGCTATGACAGCTCTCGTTGCGTCGTCCGGGGCGGCTTCGGCAGGCACAACGCCGTCGCCGTTAAAAAGTGTCTGGGCAAAGGCTCTTGCGGCATCAGCGACATCCGAAAGGCTGATTTCGGTTGCATCCGGCTTGCCCAGGCTGGCAAGGATCCGTTTCGCCGAAGCAAGAATTTGCTTGCCCTCGGGCGTCGCGTCATTGATTGCATCCAGCCGGAGGACAGGCTCGCCTTTGAGCAAGCTGTCGGGGTTTTTCAGCAGGCCCGCCGCCCATTTGACCGCAGCGATCAACTCGGGCGCGCGGATGCGGCCGTCGTGATCGGTGTCAACGAGCGCGAGTGTGGCCTGGTCGAATTCGAGGCCGGTTGTGGGGCATGCGAGCGCGACCCAGAGCTTTTGATCGAGCTGGTCGAGGTTGGCAAGGTCTTCGCCCGACTCGAACCTGACCTGATCAACCCCGCCTGCGCGGAAGAACTTCCAAGTATGATTTGTTTGCAGCATAAGCGCGCTTTGACTTTACTCTTCAGGTCCCTGGCCGGGGTACATTCCCACGGTCCGCGATGTAAGCCGTAGAAACCCCAGCGTTTGCCGTGTGCCCTACGCGTTCCCGAATGCAAAGGCCAAAGGCCTGATAGCATAGCCCCTGGAATTACCTTGCGCACGGTTCGCTTAGTCCGAGGCACAAAAGGTGTCGGCACAAGTTGCCCCCACACCAGTGCCACGGCAAAGACCAGCAGCAACAATGCAAACGGGACAAAAGACGGCGACTCTCGACTTGGCGTCCCGAAGCAGTGTGACAGTTTTTTGTGGCCGCCGTACCCGTCATCTTACGCTGAGGGATGATCCGCCCATACGTTCTGCAACAACTTCTCACTGTCCAGCGTTTTTGCAACAGAAAACCACCCGGCTTACGTCGAAAACGCCAGTCGAGCCGTTAGGCAACTCTAGACGGCGAAGTTGAGGATTACAGGGTTTACCTCGTTCAGCGGCTCCCGGATTACATCACTAATTTCGCGGCTACCTTTGTCATAACAAACATCGAGGTGTGGCCGCGAATGAACCCAAGCACGCAACAGGTTGCGATCATACGGTGGGTGGCACAGA
>JANWZY010000171.1 GCA_025061935.1 Verrucomicrobiia bacterium | reverse complement strand
CACTTGGTAACGTGCAAAATGCGGCTGTGACGCAACACGTCAAACTTCTGAGACGCTTATGAGAACTGTTTCGGTTCTGGTCGTGGCACTCACTAGCACAGCGTTGGTCGCTCGCGCAGCGGATGTTTCCGGGCGATGGCATGCTGAGTTCGACACGCAAATCGGCGTGCAGAAGTATCTGTTCACGTTCCAGGCATCCAACAGCGCGCTTGTGGGCACAGCCGTGTCGGAGATCCAAGGTGTCAAAAGAACAACCGAGCTGAAGGAGGGCAAAATCGAGGGGGATGTAATCAGTTTCGTCGAGCCTCTGGACTTCGACGGCATCGAGTTGCGCATCAAGTACACTGGTCGGGTCCGAGCGGACGAGATCGAGTTCAAGCGCGAGGTCGGCGACGTGGCGGTCGAGGAATTCAAAGCTGCGCGTGTTCGGCCTGGTCTGACCAACGCGCCGTCCACCGACGCGCAGGCAACGGCAGGCACAAACGTAGCGCGTGCCGAGTCGCCACGCAGGCGCGGCATGTTCGGCGGGCCAATCGAGCTGGGGCCTGACGACAAGCCCGCGTTCGATGAGCCGCCCCCGGGCTTCAACAAAAAGCGCGAGGGCATTCTGCACGGCAAACTCGAGATGATCGAGTACGATTCCAAGACAGTTGGCACGCGCCGGAAAATGCTTGTTTACACACCGCCCGGCTACTCGGCCACGAACAAGTATCCGGTGCTGTACCTGCTGCACGGGATCGGGGGCGACGAGACAGAATGGCAGCGTTACGCGAGTGTGGACGTGCTAATGGACAATCTGATCGCAGATGGCAAGGCGGTGCCTATGATTGTCGTGATGCCCAACGGCAGGGCGCAAAAGGACGACCGGCCCGTGGGTAACGTGTTCGCCTCGGCGCCTGCGTTCGAGACGTTCGAGCACGACCTGCTCAACGACGTGATCCCGACGATCGAAGCGCGCTATTCGGTTCACACCAATCGTGAGCATCGTGCCATTGCCGGGCTTTCGATGGGCGGCGGCCAATCGCTGAATTTCGGCCTGAAACACCTCGACAAGTTCGCTTGGATCGGCGGGTTCTCGTCCGCCCCGAACACCAAACCGGCGGCGGAGCTAATTCCTGACCCCGAGACAGTGAAACAAAAGTTAAGGCTGCTGTTTTTGTCCTGCGGCAACAAAGACGGCCTGATCCGGATAAGCCAGCAGTTCCATGCTTACCTGAAGGAAAAAGGCATTCCGCACATCTGGCACGTGGACGGGCATGGCCACGACCCGGCGCATTGGCGAAATGCCCTATACCATTTCGCGCAGTTGATTTTCCGTGTACCGCCCGAGGCGGAACGGACCGGCGCCGGTGCCTCAGCGCAAATTTTCACTTCTGGTACATCGTCGGCCTGACACCCGCATGAATCTAACGTGCCGCAAGTCCAACTAAAAAGTTGCGCTTCCAGCGCAGCACGACAAAACTTGGGCTGCACACACCGAGCTATGAAAGCAATTACCGCGCGACTCGTATTGGGACTGGCGCTCACCTTTGCGTCTGGGAACATTGCACGCATGACAGCCGAACCCAAGCCTGTCAGTTTCGAATGGTTCGAGTACTCGGGCACAAACGCGTTCGAGGTCAAGCCCGGCCCGGGCGAATATCAGAATCCGATCCTGGCAGGGTTTTACCCCGACCCGAGCATCTGCCGCGTGGGCCAGGACTATTACATGGTCAACTCGACGTTCGCATATTTTCCTGGCATCCCGATCTTCCACAGCCGCGACCTGGTGAATTGGGACCAGCTCGGGCACGTGATCCACAGGCCGGAACAACTCAGCTACGAAGGGCTGGGCGTGTCCCGCGCTATTTTCGCCCCCGCCATAAGCTATCATGAGGGCGTATTCTACGTGGTTTGCACCATGGTGGATGGGATCGGCAACTTCGTCGTCACTGCTACCAATGCTGCCGGTCCGTGGTCGGACCCCACACCGCTGCCATTCGAGGGGATCGATCCCTCGATCTTCTTCGACGACGACGGGCGCGCGTGGATAGTCAACAACGGCGCGCCGGAAGGCCCGCCACTTTACAACGGGCACCGGGCGATCTGGATCCAGGAATTCGACTATCGGGCCAAAAAGATGGTCGGCCCGCGCAAGGTCCTGGTCAACGGCGGGGTGGACATCACGAAGAAACCGATCTGGATCGAAGGCCCGCACATTTACAAAGTGAACGGGTGGTACTACCTCTGTTGCGCCGAGGGCGGGACAGGCCCGGGCCATTCACAAGTTATCTTCCGGAGCAAAAATGTGGACGGCCCATACACACCGTGGGAGAAAAACCCGATCCTGACCCAGCGCACGTTGCCGGCGAACGTGCCGGGGGCCGTTACATGCACAGGCCACGCCGATCTCGAAATTGGCCCCGATGGGAATTGGTGGGCTGTATTCCTCGGCGTCCGCCCGTACCAGGCGCAGTTCTCGCCCATGGGCCGCGAGACGTTCCTGTTGCCGGTCAATTGGACCGACGACGGCTGGCCAGTGATTCTGCCGCCACAGGAACGTGTGCCGCTGGTGTGTAAAGCGCCGCGTGGCGTCGAGGTTAAGCCGCCGAAAACGCTTCCACTCAACGGCAACTTTACTTGGCGCGATGAATTCGACCAGCCCACACTCTCGCTCGCGTGGATCATGCTCCGCGCGCCGAAAGAGCAGTGGTGGCGCATAGACGCCAAAGCGGGGAAGCTGAGTCTGGTCCCACGCGCCGAGCTGCTCTCAGGCCGCGGCAACCCGAGCTACTTGGGCCGGCGCGTCCAGCACCCGCGCTTCATTGCCGCCACGGAGTTCGAGCCACCCGGTGAGCAGGGCGTCTCCGCCGGCCTCGCCGCGTTCCAAGGCGAGCAGTACCACTACTACGCTGGCGCGAAACGCGGCACAAACGGCCTCACGATTTTCCTAGAACAGTATCGGGGCAAGGAGCAAAAGATTGTGGCAACAGCAGTGGTGCCGGCCGCGAAACGGCTCCGGCTGCGCATCGTGGCGCACGACGCCAATTGCGGCTTCGACTACGCAGTGGACGACGGCGCATGGCGCGTGCTCGCCTCCGAGCTGGATGCCAAAATGCTCACAACCGGGGTCGCAAAGGGTTTTGTCGGCGCCACCGTCGGCATGCACGCGCGGATCGAACCCGCGCCAGGGCCGGAACAGCCGCAAGAAAAATAAAACGCACTAAGGCCGCCGCGACCCGCCCTATGCCCGAAAACAAATGCAGAGGGTGGGAATATGCGCGCACAAAGTTGTGGCCCGCCATTTCCCGATCAGCGTCGGGCTAACTCATCTTGCACATAAAGCAACCACACTTGAATTGGCGCGCATGGAATTCGTCCAACCAGCAAGTCTGAACAGGCTCGTTGACCCGCCGTTAACGTGGCGGAAGAAATTGGAGCTGATCAAACCCTTGCTGCCCAGCATTGTGGTTTCGGGTGTGATCATGGCCGAACTCGTAGCGTTCCGGCTATGGGCCGAGAACAAAAACATCCTCACTAACCTACCGCTTGTTTTGCTCGCTCTTCTTGTGCCCCCTGCAGTGTGCATTGCAGCGATCGAGCTGAATTTTCACGTCAACAACTGGACAAAGAGACGGCTCAGACTGGGCACCAAAGGGATCCGGATAACGCATGCCAAACACGGAAACATTCGCTGGGAACAAGTCAAAAGATGGTTGTTCGCGCCCGTGCCGGACCAGCCGGAACACGAAATGGTTACGGTCGAATACACGCTCGATAGAAGCGGGAGACGCATCCGCTCCTGGCGGATTGTGCTCGCTCATCCGGACCAGGCGCAGGTGCTAAAAACGGAACTCAATCATCTGCGTGAACGCGGGATCACCACCGCTCCCGTTATCGAATTAAGTGAACCGATCGCGCCTCCTGAAAGAAAACTCAGAGTGCGCGGTATGGTGCAAGCCGCGCTCGCCCTGTTCTTCTTCGCCCATGCGGTTCCACTTCTTACCACCGGCCTATCTTCGCCAGACAGGCACGCCAACCAACCGTTACGAGCCATGCCAAGCGAGGCAGCGCAAGAAGACCGTGGCAGAGCCGTGTTGCGACGTTTCGCCTCGCAGAAAGAGTTCCGCCGGGCCTGCGTCATCGGCGGCAGCGTGCTTGCAGCGTTAAGCGCGGCGTTTTACGCGTGGGGATTGATCGCGATGTGGCAGGCGGCTAAAAAAGCGGAGAGCAACAGCTCGGGCACCAAGCCTGAGCCATGAAATCGCTGACTGAATATCTCTGGTTCGAGACGCCGGAGCGGCGTGCGTTTATTAACATCACGCCGCAAATCGAAGCGCTGGTTCGCAAGAGCGGCGTTCAGGAAGGCCTCTGCCTGGTCAACGCCATGCACATCACCGCCTCGGTCTTCATCAATGACGCCGAGGACGGCCTGTTGCACGACTTCGATGTCTGGCTCGAAAAACTCGCTCCGCACGCGCGGACCTCGCAAAGAATCGAGACGCGACTGTCGCGAAAATATTCTTGGCAGGTTCTGACCGGTTGGCCTTGATTGCGCGCGTAAGGACCACAGAGTGGCTGTCTATGGCAGGCGGGTTCCGTGTTGCCCGAACTTGCGATGTTTGGCGTTGTTGATTTGGGCCGTGAATCTAAAGCTTACAGACAGGGCCCCTAAGAGCCTATTTGAAAACTCCATTCGAGATGCCCGGCAGGAAGCCGGCTGCCGTTCGGTGCGCACGCTTTCGCGTGATTGGGCGGCCAGACACCCTGAAGGGTGGACACCAAACAAGCGTTTTCAAACAGGCTCTAAGCTAGTGGTGGCTGTCCCGCAACGAGCGAGACAGAAAATCCCCTCCACACACAGCGCTTGAGTTGGCTCCGCTTGTGTGGTGTCGGACGCAGACGCGTCATTCCAAGACAGCTTATCTTTCTCGCGCTATCCTGTCGCGCAGTTTAGGAGGACTGACAACCTGTCTTCTGACAGGTGGGGCAGACGTGTCACGCTTGCCCCGGCCAGATCAAGGCCCGAACCACAAAACGACGGGCTGTCCAAAAACGGCTGGCCAGGTCTTTTTGTCTTTTTCGCGAAAATGAATGAATGACCACGAACAATTATGAAAACGAACTCAATCATCCGGCTGGTTATTCCGTTGAGCTTGTGCACGGTGGTTGTGTGTTTGCTGGCGCAGTCGGTTGGGCGCGTCGCGCCAGCACGCAGTACACTGGACCAGGCGGTTGCACTACTCGGCTTGGGCAACCCCCAAGCGGCCAAGGAACTGCTGGCCCAAATTGAGGCGCGCGACCCCAGTTATGAGGCCGCTCGACGGTACCTGGCCCTGTGTTTGCATGAATTGAAGGACCAGCGGGGTTTTCTCAAGGCAATCGAGTCCATTGATCTGGACGCGCCGGTTGTGCCGCCCGAGGTTTGCGAAGACCTTGCGTTCAGGCAGATTGACGCCCTGTTTCAATGTCGCAAGTTCGAGGATATTTTCGACAAAATCCGGGCCTTTCGGACCACCTACTCGGTCTCGCACCGGCTGGAAGCGGTGAGGGAATACGAGATGGCGGCACTGTTTGAGCGCGGCATGAAAAAGGCATACGAAGCCGCCGTGCTCAAAGACGCCGACAAATCGGCTGCTCGCTGGGCAGAGGCCAATGCCAACCTGGCTGACTTTCTGGCTTCTGCAGCGCAGTTCCAGCACCCCGGTTACGCGGTCCTTCCGAAACGCGATCTGCAGGAAGACATCTTTGTTGCGCGCCTGGCGCTTGGCGACGAGCAGGCTGCTTTGAGGGAAATCCAGTTTCGAGACCTAGCGACGCGCGAGAAACTCAGTCTGCTGCGATTGAAGTTGTATTTGAAGCTGCACGCGGGTCAGGTTGAGAAGCTGCTGGAGTTGATGAATCAATTTGTGAACGAGTTTCCAGCTTCGACGAATCGTGTCCGAATCGAGTATGAGATGGCGGACCTGAGTTTCGAGGTGGCTGAGCGTGCGTGGTTGGAAGTGCGAGACGTTACGCGCACGAACGCAAGCCAGGCAGCCGAGAAATGGTCGCACGTGCGACGAAATCAGGCGTTGGGACGCGAGATCGCCGGCCGGCTGCTGCGCCAGAAAGGAGCGGGCCTTGAGACACAAGACTATCTGCATCTCTGGCAGGATTACCTGCTCAGTTACTACATCCAGGGCGACTACAGCGGACTTGCCGCCCAGACCGCAGTGTTGCTGGCAGACGCAGAGGTCGGAAGCCTTGGGTGGGTGATGGGCAAAGTCAATGAGGGCGTGGTTTTGGCCTGCAGCGATCCACCGAGGTCGCGCGAGGCGGGCGAGCTTTTTGACCAGGTGATGTCGTTGGGGTTCCGGAACAAACCTGCCTACGACCAATGGATAACTTGTGCCGCCAAGTGGCATGTGTGCTTGGCATTGCGCGATGGAAACCGGGCCGAGGCAGAGGCGACCGCGCACTGGGTTGAGAATAGCAGTTGCAGCAAGACGCTGAAGCAGGATTTTTTGCGGGTATATCGTTCGCTAATTGGAGATTCAGAATAGATCGGAGGGAAGAAAAATGAAGACGAGCAATGTGGTAAAAGCCATCGTTG
>JANWZY010000170.1 GCA_025061935.1 Verrucomicrobiia bacterium | reverse complement strand
GAGCAATACCACGCGCTGCAAGATATGATTAATCACGTTTTGCGCCCCGGCCAAGTCCGAGAACCTCAACTCGTCCGGCGCAGCTTGGAACCGTTGCACCGCAGCCGCAAGCGAACTAATCAACCCTTCAATTATCTCCTGGTGGTTCTCGCCCTCGCCGATACTTAACTGCGCGCCGTTCATTAACGCGCCGAACACAAGCGTCGCGTACTTCGCGCTGTCCGTTATTTCCTGTTCCTCAGGCACGAGTTTATTCGCGAGCGCACTGCTCTCAGTCAATGCTTGTACATACTCGCGCAACACGATCCGTTGCGCGCCGGGGTCGAACATAGCGCGCACGCCCATGAGCCGTTCCCAAATCGCGATTTCGAGCGCGCGGTTACCACCGCCCACTATCTGTTCAGCCTCAATTGACCATAGCTCAGGATTCAGTACTTCTTCAGGCACACCTTTACGCAACACACTCGCGCGGAACAATTGCACATCCGGGTCTGGCGAGTCCGGAATAAGGAACCGCCGGAATATCTCTTCGTACTCCAGGCGCTGATAGAAATATGCCTGTTGCAATGCCGCACTGACTAAGCTAGTCGAAAGCTGAAGTTGCGCCTCTACTTCGAATTTAGTCCGTTGTATGCCCGCAGGATTCCATATCGACGGGATAAACGCGCTACTGTGCTCGCGTATCAGCCGCTCTTTCTCGCGCAGCGCAAGCTCAATCAATGCAGCATTAATCTGGAACCGTTCGGCTGCAGGCACGAATTGCAAATTTTCCGGGATAATCCCCATGTTATGCAACTGGATAGTGACTAGGCGCTGGACATCGTCTACGTTCCTGACTCTGAACAGGGGCATAAGCGCTTGGAACACGGACTCGTCGAATTTGCACCTGAGCCGGTTCTGAAGATGGCACACTGAATAGAGCAGGAACCCGAGCGAACGGACGGAATGGTACTTGAACGGCGCGACAGCGCTTAAATCCGCGAATTGGAACGATACAATTTGCTTAACATCATCTGCAACAATACGCGGGCCGCTAGTGAATAAGAACTGGTCTTGCGCATAGCTCAAATCCGGGCGTGTCCGAGTCGGTGCGTCCGGGTCTGTGCCTGGCCCGCCGAATGTGTCCACAACCATGCGCCTGCGCCAGCCATGCTTATTATCCGCGTCGCTCCAGAAATAGAAATCGAACACGCCGAGGCGCGGTACAGCCTCGAACGCATACACGCTGCCGTCGGATTTAATCCGTTCACTGAATTTTTCCGGATTGTACCAGTCCGCAATCACGGCTGAGCGTGTTGCGCGGGTATAGTCCTCCATCGTTTTGATTATCCGCTCGATTAGGTCAGTGTTCCACCCAGGATTGAGCTTGGTCTGGAGTATCCTGACCAGTTCCGGTAGCGTGAACACGCGGTACAGCGCGAAGAAATGCAGGTTCTCAAGTGACACCAATGTATCTGACGGCACGAACACGTCTTCGACGCCGATCGGGTACGGGCACCAATTCGTTCGGTTCGGCCATACGCATGGGCCGATGCCGTGCAATACGTCGAGTGCGACTTTAGACCGGATACACTCGTAGTATTGCAACGACCGTTTCATTATGCGGTTTATCTCTTGCGTGACTATGTGACTGTACTCGAGCGCTTTATGCGCGGGTTTATAGTCCAATCGCGCGATGAAAAAATTCGACGGCTTAAGTAATGCGGCATAGAACTGCGCGCGCGCGTCGTGTAGTATGCGCGTGCCTTCGAGATAGTTCACATTCACATAAACCTTGTTCTTTTTCCGTTCCTCTTCTGTGTATGGCGGGTTGCCGTTGTACAGGCTATTAATCCGCGCGCGGATATTGCTCCGGGTCAAGTCCGCTTGGCGCAGTTCCCAACACAACTGCGCTACTAGTTCTGGCCTGTCGAATGTCATGGGTTAAGTTTCACTGTTCCGCGGTGTTGTTCAACTCTATTGAGCCTGTGCGGGTTGAACTCGAACCATTCATGGCAACGCACGTTACCTCTGATTATATGCACTTTCAATCGTACAGTATCAAGCGCAATTGGCAACGTCAATTGGTCGCGGACACTATACCGCTGTACGAGGCGCCACCATAACTCATTAAACGCGGCTACATCCGAATTAAACGCGCGCGCGATTACGCCCGTCTCGTATAACGGCACGCGCTGTAGTACTGGTTCATACGCCTTGATAAATTCGAACACGCGCCGAGTGTCTTCGAGCTGGTACTCAATCATAGCGCATGCTTCTTCTAATGCGTTGCGTCTGTACGGGTGCTGGAACAGCGCGATATCGTAGCCTAGTGGCAACAATTCATGAGCTATCTCGGTTAATGGCGCGCGCAGGTAAATATTCGCGTCGAGCCATAGTGACGGTTCGCGTATGAACAAGTGCGCTAAAATTTTGTACATGCGCGCGTCGTAGCGCGTGTCTGTGCCTGTGATACCGAATTGGAAGCAGAGTATACCGTCAGACCGCGGGTAATCGTACTCGCCGATATTCGCTGTGTATGGATTCATTCCAGTTTGAACAACGGTTCCGGGTTCGGGTCTGACCTGAGCCGGTCGGGTGTGATTAATCTATCCCAGCCGAGCACGAACACGTTGTACCCGGAATTGAGCATGCGCGCGGTGAAATTATTCGGGCCGAACTCGATGTTATACCGTTGCGCGACTTCGATATGTTCCGGCCAGAACATGCGTATGAATTGTGGCGGGCACCAGAACACTTGAGTGAGCACGAACACGCCGCGGCGTAGTGGTAGCGGTTGTTTGCTCTGGCCCCATAGTGCCGGGCCGTACATGTAGTAGTGGCTCATGATATGGTCGAGCCAGCCCGGTTTATGCGGGTATGCGTATGTGCCGATGAAGATGCACAAGTCGAAGTTGGTTGCGCGCGCGAACCGGTTATATGCGCCGAGGTCGTAGCCGGAGTTATCGTGTTCGAACCACCATTGGACTGGCAACTCGTGTAGTGCGCTGAATTCGGGCTTGACCGGTTGCGTATCATTGAGCAGGACGACTAACTGGTGCGGGTGTTTACCTGGTGGATTGGCTAAGTATTGGCGCACGAATCGTGTGGTGAAGTGTGCCCAGCGCGCCGGGTCGCGGTTCGGGCACAAGTAACATACAGCGACGCGCAGTGGTGAATCTTGCCAATCATTGAACAGGAACCGTATAAAATTTGTCATAGAAGAGCTGGTTGAATCTGGCGCGTAGTGTTGTATTGAGTTGGCGCACGTGCCATATTCCGTCCCAACTTAGTACGAACGCATCGAATCCGGCCCGGATGAGTTGGATAGTCCAATTATTAGGCCCGTGTTCGAGTGGGTACCGTTGGCTTGTCAGGACGTATTTGGGCCAGAACATGGAGATGAGCAGCGGGTCGGAGATGAACACTTGTGTACGGATATGTGGGTAAGGCGCGATAGCGAAGAATTGTCCGTACAGGCCCGGGCCGTTGAGGAGGAAGTGGATTTTGATGAAGTCCATCCAACCCGGTTTAGTTGGTCGCGCGTATGTGCCCATATAAACTGCGATATCGTATTTATGGCCGTGCATGTCTGTCCAATGTTTGAATGCGCCGAGGTCGTAGCCGGAGTTATCGCGGCTGATTACAGTCGGGTTAGGTAGCAGTTCGATTAGGCTGGCTGCTTCTGTGCATGGGTTGCCGCCGTTACTGATGATGAACAGGTCTGGTTCGGTCCGGCCTGGTGGTGCTGTCAGGTATGATTCGACGAAGGACTCGAGTCGTGCGAGCCATGCGTGTCTGTGGGTTGTGTCTGCTTCTGGCCAGACGTAGACTGCTGCTGTATTAATTGGACAATCCAGCAATTGTCTGGTGTCCGTAATTTTTTCAATTTGGTAAGAGTTTGCGGGTGGGTATTCGCAATGACGGTATCTGCTGGTAAGTGGACTTTGAGTTTGAGTGGGCATAGGCAGACTGTGCATATTTCGAGTTTATCGTCGTAGTCTGTTACTAGCTCGCGTGATTTGAACCAATTGAGTTGTTTACGGATTAGTTCTGTAGCTGGTTTAGTGAACCATTCAGTGAGCGGTTCGTTGCTGTGGTACGGGCAGTTGAGGCAGGTTAGAGCGCGTTTATTTGCTTCTTTTTTGGGCACTGCTTGAGCGCCTTGGGCGATCCATTTAAGGATAGCGCGTGCGCCGCTGAACAGTAGGTTTATGGTTTCAGCCGCCGGAGCAGCATTTGCGCGCTTTGGGTCGTGGTTGGGTTGGTTGAGTTGCTCCGGCGGCAGGTAAAAAGGGCGCTGTAATGGTGTTTGGGCGTGGGCGTTGATATCGTCGAGGGTGTATTCTGTGACTAAGTGGTTGAGGCCTAGTTCTGCTAGTCTGCGTGCGTTGTAGTGGTCGATTTCTGTTTCGATGGATTCTGTGTCTAGTGGTATACCTAGTTGTGTGCATTTGGTTTTATTGGCTAGGCGCAGGTTACGCACTGCTTGGACTAGGTTAGTGAAGCTTAGCATTTGGTTTGGGAACGCGCGAGTGCTGTCCCAGTTGAGTTCTGCCTGGACGAATTTGAATCCGCCAGGCGGGAACAGGTCGCGTGATTTGAGTTTATAGAGTTTGACTGGCATAGCTAATGGGAATATTTGTAGTTTCGTTTTATCTGTCAACACCACAACATATAGTGGTCATATGATGTTGCCCACCCCTGCGTGCGTTTTATTTTGGTTATAACGCGTTTTGTGGGCGGAGGAAGGTTAACCTACTATCTTCCTCTAAACTCTTTTTATAGCCAATTTTAGCGCGATTGCGGGGCATTCCTGTAGCGGATGTGGTTCTTGACATATGGGTTAGGTGGTTATAGGTGTTTGGGTGGTATGGCGAGTGAGGTGAGTTCGCATATAAGTGTGTTGGTGCGGAACCGGTACTTGCGCTGGGTTGTGATTTTGTTGGCTGGGATTGAGGTAGCCAGTATATGGCTGCCTGAGTGGCGCGAGGAGCTGGTAGCGACGCAGAAGGCGTTGTTTGTGTATGCGATTGCTGTTGCGGCGAATCTTGGCCCGAACGGGGCAGTGCGTCGGGGCAGTTGCGATTGTGCTCGGGCTGAGTCTGGGTCTGAGCAGTTGCGCTAGTCCTGGTGCGAATCAGGCTGAGCACAGGTTCGCGCAAGCGATGCTGTGCCTGCATACTGTAGTGGGCACGGCGTTCGATGCGTACCTGGACGGGATTTTGACTGGGGCGATTCCGACTAATTCGATGCCTGAGGTATGCCGCGCGTATAACAGGTTCCAGGCGTGGTTCAGTAACACTGTGGCTAGCGCTGAGTTCGGGTTCAACACGTACAGTAACCTGAATTGGCACGCGAACGAATTGCTTAGGCTGATTGAGCAAGCGAAGACTAACAGATGGACTGGAACACAATTGCCCAACTAATCATTCGGTACGGGTTCGAGTTCGCGGCTAAACTGGTCGAGCTATGGCTCAACCGCAGCCCGGTCAACCAGGCGACACTGGCGGAACTGAAATCGTTAGCCGCGCAATCAGCAGAAGCTAAACTCGACCAAGCCCTGGCCCGACTCAACCCGCCACTGTCCCAAGACCAAATCCAGCAACTCAAAGCCTACACAAAACTACAATAGAAATATACGCGAATATATCGACTTGCACTTTGACTTGCACTCGACAGTAAGTTTACTTACTCATATAGCCTACTCCCTATACCCTAGAGTAATCTCTATCCTATAGTCCCCTTAACTTAAACCAGGAGAGGAATCTCTCCCTACACTCTACCCTAGAGTAGTCTACTCCCTATATAGAGTCTACTCTTATACTAGGGAGTATATAATATATATACCTCTACCCTAGAGTAGACTATACCTTACACAGTAGACTATACCCTACAGTAATATTCCGCTGCAACTTTTGTTCGGGACGACAACAAATTTTTCCGCTGGTTGACTTGCTCCTGAGTGCAAGTGGAACACCGCAACTCAACCCAGCTATCCCTCACTCCCAACCCTTTAACCCACCCCCATATACCCCAGCCCAATTGCCTGCGTCAGAAGCTGGCTTAGGTCTTTGGCCTGGCGGTCTTTTCCCGGGCATACGGGGTGTTGTGTGGCCGGGTTGCGGGTGTGGTGAAAAGAGATTTCTTAGGCGCGTTTTTGGGTCTTGGGACGCGCTTTACTTTAACGTTAAAGTACTAGGATTTATTGGGGTTTTTGTGGGTTTTTGGGGTTGCCGGGTGGTTAGGTGTGCGGGTCGGGAAATGCGAGAAAGCCTTTACTTTAACGTTAAAGTTGGAGTTAGCTGGTGGCTAGTGGGTGGCTTTGGGAAGCGCAAGAAAAATTGCGTAAACCCCTTTACTTTAACGTTAAAGTTGAGTGTGCGTGTGTGTAAATTCTTGAATACCAGCATGTTAGGCGTATCTGTTTGATTACCAGAGGGTTAGACGCGCACCACTAGCGACAGCGTGACGGAGCCGATACAATCCACGGCACGCTTAGCAACGCAACGGGCACAGTTTCCGGCAACTGGCTTCTGACTCGCTTGGGCATGCGCGCGGCTTGGGTGGCGCTACTTCGCCAGTGTGAGCCATTCAGCAAGTCTTATCCTT
>JANWZY010000016.1 GCA_025061935.1 Verrucomicrobiia bacterium | reverse complement strand
CCGCAAGCTCGGCATAGAAGCCAAAGCCGCGCGTTAGTCGTGCCCTACGAGTCCGTGCCCGAAAACTACAAATTTGTCGGGTCGGGGGTATTGTGACCGCCATTTTTGTAGGCCCAGCCAGGTCTGCGGCGCACTGCGCATTTTCGTCGCCGGCACAGAACCTCTTGGGAATCAAAGACTTGCATTCCGCCTCGCCCGGGTCCGCGGCAATTGGCACGTGCCCGGCTTGTATGTGAGCCGGTAACCGAATTCGCTAAAGTGAAAATGACAAACAGACTCAATACGGCGGTGGCGGTTGTGTTCGCTGCGTGTGGCGTGCCTTTGGCCACAGGCGCGGACACAGTTTCAACGGAAGTCACAAATTCTGAATCTGCAGAGCTGGTGACGGGCGCCGGCTCTGCACAGCAAAGTTCGCAGGGGTGGGTTAAGAGTCTCACGGGTGACCTAAACGTGAGTGGGTTTGTGTCGGTTTCGTTTTTCCACAACTTCAACGACGCGGACCCGAGTGCGAACGCGTTCGTGACCAAGGCGGACGAGTTCATACTGCACAAGTTGAAGCTCGCAATAGAAAAACCTGTCGCGCGAAGTGGCGAGAAGTGGGACGTGGGCTTACGTGCAGACGTAATTGCCGGTGAAGACGCCAAAGTGATACATGCGGCCGGGTTGGGCACGCCCGACGACGCGATTGATCTGGAACAAGCTTATCTGAGCATCAACGTGCCGGTGGGCACAGGCCTGAAGGTTGCCCTGGGTAAAATGGTCACTTTAATGGGCGTCGAGGTCATCGAGGAGACGTTGAACCCGAACTGGACTGTCGGGAACCAGTTCTTGTACGTGGAGAACTTCACGCAACTAGGCGGATTGATCGCGTACAATCTGAGTGACTCGGTCGAGGCCATGGTTGCGGTGTTCAATGGCTGGGACAAGGTCAATGACAATAACGACGGCTTATCGGCCATGGGCAAGGTTAATCTTGCGCTGCGCCCGGGCACGTCGGTCGCGCTGCTGGGCTACGCCGGGCCCGAGCAAGACGACGAGACGACAAACCTGCGGAAGGGCGCACAATTGATTCTCACACAAACGGTTGGCTCCAAGCTCACCTTTTACGCGCAAGCCGATTACGGGCACGAGGACGAAGCTGCACTAGCTGGCGGCGATGCTGAATGGTGGGCGGGCGGCATCTGGGCGGTTTATAACTTCGTGGACGAATTCGGGGTCGCGCTCCGCGCCGATCACTTGATTGATTCGGGCAGCAGCCGGACAGGATTCGATGCATCCGGCGACACGGCACTGAGCAGTCTCACGCTCACGTTGAACATTAAGCCGATCCCAGACTTGCACATCCGCCCCGAGGTGCGGTGGGACCATTGTTCCGAACCGGCTTTTGCCGATGGGAACCGGGCCAAGCGCAATCAAGTCTTGCTGGGTATGGGTGTGAGCTACGTTTTCTAACCATGACTTGGGCAAAAAACTGAAAACCGACTGGATAAAATGAAACTGCGTAATCAAGTTCTTGTGCTCTTAGCGGCTGCTTGGACCGCAGCCGCTGCATTTGCTAACGAGTCGTCGGCGCTCAAAGAGCCGACGGTCGTAGAACGACTCGCCGACATCGAGGCATACATCAACAACGGCGCGCGCACACCCGACGTAGCAAGCAAGGTCGCAGGCCCCGGCCCGGGGCACAATGGATGGTTGATGACCTCAGCCGCGCTGGTTCTATTCATGACACTGCCGGGCCTGGCGCTGTTTTACGGCGGATTGGTCCGGCGTAAAAACGTGCTCTCAGTGTTGGCACAATGCCTTGGCATCGCCGGGCTGGTGACCATCCTGTGGTGGGCCGTCGGCTATAGCCTGGTGTTTGCACCTGGCACACCTGTACTTGGCGGGCTTAAGTTCGCTTTCTTGCAAGGGGTGGACGGTAGCCCGAACACAGACTACTCGGCCTGGGTGTCGCATAACGTGTTTGCAATGTTCCAATTGATGTTTGCCATTATCACGCCAGCGCTGATCATTGGCGCAATTGCCGAGCGCATGAAATATTCGGCTGTGCTGCTGTTCATCGGCATCTGGATGTTCGTTGTCTATTTCCCGCTGGCGCACATGGTCTGGGGCATCGACGGCCTGATGAACGGCGCGTGGAACGCGAATGCAAAGATCAAAGCCATTGACTTCGCTGGGGGTACAGTGGTGCACATGTCGAGCGGCTGGTCGGCACTGATTCTGTGCCTGATTGTCGGCAGACGCCTCGGCTACGGGAAAACGATCATGGCGCCGCATAGCATGGTGCTGTGCATGGTGGGCACCGCGATGCTATGGTTCGGCTGGTACGGTTTCAACGCTGGCAGCGCGCTCGGCGCAGATGCGGTCGCAGCGAATGCGTTCATGACCACCACGCTTGCGGCTGCAATCGCGTCTGTCACGTGGGGCGCCGCCGAATGGATCTTCAAAGGCAAGCCCAGCGTGCTCGGCCTGTGCTCGGGCGTGGTCGCGGGCTTGGTTGTGGTTACCCCCGCGTGCGGGTTCGTCACCGCGACAGGCGCGGTCATTATCGGCCTGTTGGCAGGGTTCATCCCGTTCCTGGCCTGTGTTAAGCTCAAACCGCTGCTTGGGTACGACGACGCGCTCGACACCTTCGGCGTGCATGCTGTGGGTGGCACGCTCGGCGCGCTGCTGACAGGGTTCTTGGCTACGCACGAGGCGAATCCGAACCTGGCAATTAATCTCAAAGACGTGGTCGGGAACACGCTGTGGTTGCATCAGCTCGGCGCAATTGGCGTCACGCTGGTCTTAGCCACTGTCGGCACCGCGCTCATCGCGCTAGTCGTGAAGCTGGTGGTGGGCCTGCGTCCGAGTCCGGAGGACGAAACTGTCGGCCTTGACCTGGTTTACCACGGTGAAGAGGGCTACATATTCGAATAGCATTCAAATCGGGCCATGAAAAAAGTCGAAGCCATAATCAAGCCGTTCAAGCTCGAAGAGGTCAAAGAGGCATTGTCCGAGCTTGGTATCCAAGGCATGACGATAACTGAAGTCGAAGGGTTTGGCCGTCAAAAGGGCCACACCGAGATTTATCGCGGGAGCGAGTACACGCAAAACCTGCTCCCGAAAATTAAAATCGAAATTGTGTTACCGGATCAGCAGGTCGAGGCTGTCGTGGACACGATCATTAAATCGGCGCGGACGGGCAAGATCGGCGATGGCAAAATTTTCGTGTTGCCTGTCGAGGAAGCCGTTCGCATCCGCACCAACGAGCGCGGCGGCCAAGCTGTCAGTTGAGCTTGCACGGTGGGGCTGCGCCCGGGCGCGGGCCTCGCGCCCGGGCGTATTGCGGCGGAGTGGCAAAGCGGTAGCGGGGGGCAGGCTGGCGCGATCCGGGTTGAAGCCACCATGTGTGCCCTGGCCATCCCGCGGAGCGCGCCGGCCCTGCCTTTAGTCTTGGTTGAACGGAATCCACACGGTTGCGCGCGTTTTCACGGTTCTCCGGCCGTCGGTTGCCTGATGCCGCGCTTGGCATCTCGGCGTTAGTCACACATCCTCATGCTGTGCATGGTTGGAACAGGCGCTGATTTAGTCTTCGTGTTTCGGTGTTGTACCGTTCACCGGCGTCGGTGCGTATCGAGAAACTGAACGCACTATTGAGCACGACATTCCAGTTGGCGCGCTTTTGTCACAGCGTTTTACTATTTTGAAATACTGGCACAGTTGCGTATCCACACCGTCGAGTGGTCGTCGACGGCGCGGCGGTGTGCCTGTTCTACCCCGGAGTACCCGCGCGCTGTAGCGATTTATCCACTTCGGGCTTACATACTTTATCGCCGCGACTTTAACTACACTGCTGATCTCGTTCCACAGACTTAAGATGCTCAGGCGCGGCGCGCGGATGTTCATCTTCACGGGGCTTCTGGCTGCCATCTACGGTTTCCTCTAAGTTGCGCTGCAGCAACAGGATTACAGCTTCCTCATGGGTACCATCGGTCTGGTCTGCAGTACTGGCGGGAATTAGCTGAGCGACAAGCAAAAATTGACTGGCACAGGCGCTATAGCGCGCATGCCCCAATCAGTGTTGCCCGCCTAGGGCGGGGGCGACCCAAGCCTCCCGCTAATAAGCGCGCGGACCGGCGCAGCGCTGCGGTCTCGAATACAAGCTCGCGCGACAATGCTACCAAAAAGCGGGGGCGCCGCATGCCCAGCCAGAGCCTGGGGCCCAGTGGCTTGACAGCTCGAGTACGCGAACTGACTCGCAAGCCGTCGGCAGAGCGCGTCAAGTCCCATGTGCGCATCGGGCTTTATTCACAATGCCGGCCTGCTATCTTTTCCGGCGAAGAACGCGCTGCGCATGTGGCTGTTTCTGCGCGGAAACGTCGCGGCAAGGCGTTACAGTCAGCAGGTGTATTCAGATGCCGAAACACGCACATTTGGTTCCTGAGCGGTCCATGCACGGGTGGCACGTTACCCACCCGGTTCAGCGTTGTTCCGCACCCGCCATACTTGGGCGGGCCGAACACACGGTGGCCACAGAAGGCCCGCGTTGGTGCTCGACGCGTGGGGTAAGCCGATGGCGGGGACACCTGGGCCCGTCGGTTTCGCTCGTCGACTGGGCTTTGGGGCGCGGCAGGCGCGAATTAGCATACGGATCAGGCTCGAGGCGGCGCGGACCGCATTACGCCCACGCGCGTAAAGAGCGGAAAGAGCGCACATGCCCCTGATACTCCAGCAGCTTGGCGATTCAACGGTTCAACAAGCGCATAATGAAAACTCTCTATCTTGACCTGTGCAGCGGCATCAGCGGCGACATGTTGCTGGGCGCGCTGATTGACCTGGGCGTGGACGCTGCCGCGCTCGAAGCCGCGCTGGCTAAACTCGAGATTGGCGAGGTGCGCCTGCGCGTCGAACGCGCTAGCCGTGGCGGCATCACAGGGGTGCATGTGCGCATCGAGTGCACGGCGCATGATTCGACGGTTCATCCCGGACCGCACGCGCATTCGGAAAGCCGCGACTTCGGCCAAATCCGGACGCGCATAGAAGCCAGTCCGCTTTCGGCTTGGGTCAAAGAAAAATCTGTGGCTGTGTTCAGGCGGATCGCCGAGGCCGAGGGCAAGATTCACGGCGTGCCGCCCGAGCGCGTGCATTTCCACGAAATCGGTGCGGTGGATTCGATCGCCGACATCGTTGGCGCGTGCGTCGCGCTGGAGTTGCTCGGCAAACCGCGCGTGCTCGCCTCGCCGGTTGTGGACGGCACAGGCTGGGTCAACTGCGCGCATGGCCGGTTGCCTGTGCCTGTGCCGGCGACACTTGAAATCTTGGCCGCGCGCGGCGTAGCGATCACTCAATGCGCTGAGCCGCATGAGCTGGTCACGCCCACCGGCGCAGCGCTGCTGGCCGAGTTCGCCGAAAGCTTCGGGCCGATGCGCGGCCTTGCCGCCGCGAAAATCGGCTACGGCTTGGGCACGCGCGAAACCCGCACCAGGCCGAATGTGCTCAGGGCCATCCTTGGTGTACAACCCGGGGTTTCAGGTCAAAATTCCCACACAGGTTTGGATTGGGAAACCGACACCGTGGCCGTGTTGGAGACGAACCTGGACGACATCAATCCGGAAATTTTGGGCAGTTTCATGCAAACCGCGCTGGCCGCAGGCGCGTTGGACGTGTTCCACACACCCGTCCAGATGAAGAAAAACCGGCCAGGCGTGCTGCTTACGGTGCTGTGCGCCGAGGCGGACGCGGACAAGTTCACCGAAATGATCCTGCGCGAGACGAGCGCGTTCGGCGTGCGGCGGTACCTGGCCGAGCGACGCAAGCTCAGGCGCGAGTTCGCCACGGTCGAAACACCGTTCGGCCCGGTCCAGGTCAAGCTTGGCAAACTGTGCGGCAGAGTGTTGCATGCCGCCCCCGAATTCGAGTCATGCCGCGAGCTGGCCGCGCGCGCCGGCGTCCCGCTTAAAGCTGTGTACGAGGCAGCAATGAGGGCGCTACCCCGCTAGCCCCTTGGAATGGGAAAACGGTGCGACTTTGTACCCAGGTTTAGCGGTTCAGCGAAATCTTGTTCAAGCCATGGGTCCTGAATTGCTCAAAATCCTGTGTTGTCCGGAGACGCATCAGCCGGTGCGGCTCGCCGAGCCGGGTTTGATCGCCGAGCTAAACCGGCAGATCGCCGCCGGCACGCTGCGGAATCGCGCCGGTCAGCCTGTCGCTGAGAGAATTGACGGCGGCCTCGTCCGCGCAGACGGCAAATTTCTTTACCCGATCAGGAATGGCATCCCGGTGATGCTTGTCGCTGAGGCAATTCCTTTGCCGCAGGCCGCTGACCATGCGTCGGCAGGCACTGGCTCGGCGTGAATGCGCGCAGTGCAGCACAGTTACCTTTTGGCGCTGGAAATAAGCGGCGAAACCGTTACCTTTGGCGTCGGCATATGCGGAACCGGTTCGACACCATCGAGTCTGTCCTTGCGGACATTCGCAAGGGCAAGATGGTGATTGTTGTTGACGACGCCGACCGCGAGAACGAGGGCGACCTCGTAATGGCCGCGCAGTTCGTCACGCCTGCGGCGGTCAATTTCATGGCAAAGTACGGTCGTGGCCTCATCTGTGTGCCCACCACAACCGAGCGGCTGCAACAGCTCGGCATCGGCAGCATGGTTAGGGAAAACCGCGAATCGTTCAGGACGGATTTCCAGGTCAGCGTTGACGCCGCGCGGGGGATTACCACAGGCATCAGCGCGGCCGACCGCGCGCGTACGATCCGCGTGATTGCCGACCCGACTGCGGTGCCGGAAGACTTGGTGCAACCCGGGCATGTGTTCCCGCTGCGCGCGCGGCCGGGCGGCGTGCTCCAGCGCGCCGGGCATACCGAGGCCGCAGTGGACTTGGCGCGGCTGGCCGGGTGCAGGCCAGTGGGCGTGATCTGCGAAATCATGAATGACGACGGGACAATGGCGCGGCTGCCCGAGCTGCTCCGGTTCGCCAAACGTCACAAGCTCAAGATTTGCTCGATAGCGGACCTGATCCAATACCGCCGTACACGCGAAAAACTGGTCGAGAAAGTCGAAGTCGTACGGCTGCCGACCGAGTTCGGCGAGTTCGAGCTGCATCTGTACCGGTCCAAGCTCGACGGCCAGCACCATGTGGCGCTGGTCTGCGGTGAAGTTGCTGGGCAGAAAAACGTGCTCGTGCGCGTGCACAGCGAGTGCTTAACCGGCGACGTGTTCGGGTCGCAGCGGTGCGATTGCGGCGCGCAACTGCGCCAGGCAATGCGCATGGTCGCGCAGGAAGGCCGGGGCGTGATCGTCTATATGCGCCAGCAGGAGGGCCGCGGCATCGGGCTTGCGCCAAAGATCAAGGCATACAAGCTCCAGGAGGCCGGCCTGGACACGGTCGAAGCGAACCGCAGGCTCGGGTACCCCCCCGACCTGCGCGAGTACGGACTTGGCGCGCAAATTTTGGCCGATTTAGGCCTTAAAACAATCCGGTTGCTCACAAACAACCCGCGTAAAATTGTCGGGCTTGAAGGCTACGGCCTGAAAGTGGTCGAGCGCGTGCCGATCCGCATACCGCCGAATCCGCACAACGAGCGGTACTTGAAAACCAAGCGCAAAAAACTCGGGCACTTGCTCTGAGTATGGCCCGCCCCGGGCGCGGGCCTGAGAATCAACCGCGCTACACAAAGGAACTTTTCGTATGCTCAAGCGCATCCGCAGAAAAAAACTGGGGTTCGCCGGCGGCGCATTCGCAATTGTCGCCTCGAAGTACAACGCGAAGTACGTGAACGGCATGCTCCGCGCAGCTCTGGCCGAGCTTAAACAGGCCGGTGCGCCCGCACCGGTTGTCGTGCGAGTGCCGGGAGCTTACGAAATCCCGGTCGTCGCTGCACGGCTCGCTGCGGCGAAGTCGGGCGACACCGGCGCGCCGCAGTTTGCGGCCATCATTTGTCTTGGCGTAATCTTACGAGGCGAAACTGCGCATGCGGACTTGATCGCGGAGGCCATCACTCACGGGTTGACCCGCATCCAGCTCGACCACGGTGTGCCTGTTATTCACGAAGTCCTGTTGCTCGACAACGAACAGCAGGCAAAGGTCAGGTGCCTGAGCCGCGAGCACAACCGCGGCCGCGAGGCCGCCCAGACGGCACTGCAAATCGCGCAGACGCTGGCGAGCCTGAGCGCGGCAGGCAATTAACGGATTAATTCCAAGACGCCATTTCTTTCCCGCGACATTTGGCGGTAATTTGCTGTCGCCGGCGCAGTCGGACGTGTGGCCGTCAGACGGGTAAGCAGGCCATAGCTGCCTTTGCAGCTTCGGTGACATCCTCGGAGGGGCATTGGAACAGCCAAGGAGCAATCTTGCCCGGCGGTGGGCGCTTAATGATCGGTGACGGGTTGTGGGGGGCGTAAAGCTGCGCCGGCGCGCTCGGCCCCGGCAAAGCTACTTTGGCATCTAGCCCGAGCCGGGCCCAGCATCGCACACGCGGGCGGCCGTGCGGAAATGCATTTTTGCGACTTTGGGCAATGCGTCTGCGCCGTGCTTGGCCACGAATTCGCGCGCGGCCGCCTCGACAGCGGCCGAGGCGCCGCGCGGTAGCGCGACTCCGAACTGTTTTTCGAGTAACGCGAGCCTGCGCAAAAATTCTGCGCGCGCAAGAATGGACGCAGCAGCCACGGCCAAGTCCGTCTCGGCCCGGTGTTTTTGCACAAGCTCGATCTGCCGGCCGAGTCGCATCATTGCGCTACGCAAAGTCTCCGGATTGGCCGCGAACTGGTCACTAATGGCCCGGACTGGTGCCGGGTCGAGCCGGTCCTGTTGTGCAAGCAGGTTTTCTATAGCACGCGCGTGCGCCCAGGCCAGTACTGAATTCACATTGCCAAGTTTGGCGTGGAGCCGGTTATAGGCCTCGTTGCCGATAGTAACCAGTGCGCAAACGCACCCGGGCGTTTTCCGGATCAGCCGCGCCAGCTCATGGAGCTTGGCTACGCTATGGATTTGTTTCGAGTCGCGGATATCACTCTGCTGCCACGCTTTGACCACAGCGCTGTTGACGTACACGGCAGCGACACATAGTGGTCCAAAAAAGTCGCCTTTGCCGCTTTCGTCCACGCCTATCCGCGGCTGCAACAGCTCCGGATTAAGAACTGTTTCGTACCCGAGCCGCGCCTCCTTCAGTATCAGCGGCTCGAGCACGAATTCGACAAACTCGCGCGTGCCTTTGCCTTGCACAACCAGCTTGCCGCTGGTGTAATACGCGAGGCTAAGGCCCGGCTGTTGAGCAGCAAACTCGGCATGAGGCGCCGACCTGAACTCGAATCCGTGTTGCGCGAGGTAATCGCGCAGCGCTGCAGCCTGCGCCGGCGTCAGATTACAAACATATGATGAGCGCGCATCCACAACGTGGCCGGATGCTACTGCGCTAGAACTGTATTTGCAACCGGGCGTGAGTTTGGCACTGATATCGAGCTTTTTCCCAGTTTAGGATCACGATTGAAAACCTGCCTCGCGCCTGGCAACCTCCGTGCGATGAACCATCTTGCCCAGGCACGGCGCGTTTTCGACATCGAGCTGGCTGCGTTACGACAGGTCCGCGCCCAGCTCGACTCGCAATTTAACCGGGCAGTCGAGCTGATCGTCGAGACACTAAAGCGGCGCGGCAAAATAGTCGTGGTGGGGATAGGCAAGTCGGGCAGTGTCGGCAGGAAAATTTCTGCCACGCTCACGAGCACCGGCTCGACCAGTGTTGTACTTGATAGCGTGGACGCGTTGCACGGCGACCTGGGCTTGGTGAGCGATGGCGATGTAGTGCTTGCGTTGAGTTACTCCGGCGAATCGGACGAGCTTGTCAATCTCCTGCCCGCACTGAAACGGTTCGCAGTCAAGCTGATTGCCATTACTGGCGCGCCCAGGTCCACGTTGGCAAGGTACAGCGACGTCGTGTTGAATGTGCGCGTGCCGAAAGAGGCGTGCCCGTTCAACCTGGTCCCGACCGCGAGCACGACCGCAATGCTAGTAATGGGCGATGCGCTCGCCATGGCGGTACTGCAGGCGCGCGGGTTCAAAAAGAGCGATTTCGCAAAGTTGCACCCGGCAGGTGCAATTGGCCGCGCCATGTTATTGCGTGTGAGCGATATCATGCGCACGGGCGAGCGCAATCCTGTCGCGCGCGAAACGCTCAGTGTGAAAGAGGCACTGTTGGTCATGACGCGCGCGAAGGCAGGGTGCGTCAGCGTGGTCAATGCGCGTGGCAAGCTGGTGGGCGTGTTCACTGACGGCGATTTCCGGCGGCACATCTCATCAGATCCAGAGCTGCTGTCGAAACCGCTATCAACCGTGATGACCCGCAACCCGGTATGCATTCGCGACACCGCGCTCGCCGTCGAGGCGCTGACTGTGTTCAACCAACGGAACATAGACGACTTGATCGTGGTGAATGCGAAGCGCGAGCCGGTCGGGATCGTTGATTCCCAAGACTTGCCGAAGCTCAAAATTATGTAGCCAGGATTGTGTAATTAAGGTGCGAACCTGGCGCATTCGACGTACTGCAACGGCACGTAGCCTCAATGCGCACTGCAGCTCCGCTTGCCTGCGCGGCCAGCGGGTTGACTTGTGCGGCGCCAACGATTTAGACTCATTTAGCCGAATGGAATCGGTGGTGGATTCAGCCAATGCTTGAGGCGATCGAAAGGCTGCTGGCTTTGCAGGACTGCGACCGCAGGATCGCGCAGGTCCGCGCCGAGCTTGACCAGCTCGAGCCCCAACGCGCCGCGCTGCGCGACAAAGTAGCGGCAGCCCAAGCCGAGCTTGATCAGGCAAAGACGCGGGTCAAACAGCTTGAAAGCGAACGCAAGCGGCTCGAGCTCGAGGTCGAATCGAAGAAAGCGCAGATCGAGCGGTATTCGCTCCAGCAGTTCCAGACTCGCAAGAACGAGGAGTACCGCGCCCTCGCACACGAGATCGAACTGTGCAAGCAGGAAATAGTCAAGATCGAGGACCGTGAACTGGAGCTGATGGAGCAAATCGAGGCCACCGAAAAGCAGATAGCCGCAGCAACCAAGACACTCGCCGAGACGAATCGGCTGGTGTCGGACCTGCTGGCCGGACTCGACCGGCGCGAGAAGGAACTCGTTAGTGAACTGGAAGCGCTGCAATCGAGCCGGGTCGAGTTGGCTGCGGCAGTCGCCGAGCCACACCGCACACGTTACGAGCGCTTGTTTAAGTCCAAGGGCACAAATGTGGTTGTTGGCGTAGAGCACTCGGTCTGTGGTGGGTGCCACATGCGCGTGCCGCCGCAATTGTTGGTCCAATGCATGGCTCAGCAAGAGATCGTGACATGCCCGAATTGCGGCCGCATTCTGTACTACACGCGCGACATGAATGTCGCCGTGACCGATTAGCTTCCAGGCGGCAAGCTAATTTTTGATCACGGGCCGGGGCCCAGCTATGCTCGACTTTGGCGGCCTTGCAAAGCACAGTGCAGCGTATAAATTTATTCCGGTTTTGGAAGGGCGGAGAATCGCCTTCGCAGTCCGGGTTTATTCCCGGGCGGCGAGGGAGGAAAGTCCGAACACCGTAGGGCGCGATGCCGCGTAACCCCGGGTGCAGCCCGGGGGTACACGCGGGCGGTCACGCCGCGAGGCGTGCCGACGGACAGTGCCACAGAAAACAGACCGCCGACTCTGGAGTCCCGAGCTTCGGAACTCTAGAGGGCAAGGGTGAAAAGGTGAGGTAAGAGCTCACCGCTCGGAGCGTAAGCGACGAGGCACGGCAAACCCCATCGGGTGCAAGGCCAAATAGGAAACCGCGGAGTGGCCCGCTCCATGTCCCCGGAAACGGGGACCGGTTTCGGGTACTGGCCGCTAAGACAAATGATTCTCTCCCCCGAGTTTCTCGGGGCAGACAGAATTCGGCTTACAGCCCTTCCAAAACCGCTCTCTTGGTTTGGTGGCTTTTTGGGCGTTCCGCCTCGCCCCCGCGACCCCGAATTTCAGTATCAACCAAAGCGTATCGCAGTTGTAACCCACCGAGCGAAAGTAGCTCACGGTACGACTTTTAGGCTTCCCTCGGAGCGACGCCGAACTTACCTTGGGGCCGGACCAGCAGCAACGGATGCGCCGCTGCGCATGCAAGTTCGAGCGCGAACCTGACCGGCATGTACAGAGGCAAAAAAGTGGTTGTCGTAATGCCTGCATACAACGCCGCAAAAACGCTGCGTCAGACTTATGAAGGCGTTGTACAGCAGGGCGTTGTGGACTCGATCATTCTGGTTGATGACGCTAGTAGGGACGAGACGGTTGCAATAGCGCGGAGCCTGCCGGGCGTGACCGTGCACGTGCACGAGTCGAATCGCGGTTACGGCGCGAACCAGAAGACGTGCTACCGGCTGGCACTTGATGCGGGAGCGGATATCGTAGTGATGGTACACCCGGACTACCAATACACGCCACTGCTTATCCCAGCCATGGTAAGCCTTATCGCGAATGGCTTGTACCACTGCGTGCTCGGCAGCCGCATCTTGGGCGGGTACGCGCTCAAAGGCGGCATGCCGGTGTGGAAGTACGTGGCGAACCGCGCATTGACCTTTGCCGAAAACCTGCTTACGGGCGCGAAGCTGTCTGAGTACCACACCGGGTACCGCGCGTTTTCGCGACAGTTACTTGAAACGGTTGACTGGACCCGGAACTCCGACGACTTCGTGTTCGACAACCAGATGCTGGCACAGATTCTTTGGCACGGCTACACCATTGCGGAAATTAGCTGCCCGACCGCGTACTTTCCCGAAGCTTCCTCGATCAACTTTAGACGAAGTGTCAAGTACGGGCTGGGTTGCCTGGCCACCGGGCTGTGTTTCAGATTGGCCAAATGGGGACTGATTGACTCGCCGCTTTTCCCGCAAAAAATGGACAAGCACTAAGGCGCCCGCCGCATTTTCTGCGTCAGCGAGTCCCAGTCAGTGTGCGTGGACGTGGTCGCGATCTGGCCCTCTATTTCAGCGCATTCAACCGGGCCGCAAGGCGTGATTTCTTCCGCGCAACCGTCTTTTTGTGCAATACACCTGATTCCGCAGCTTTATCGAGCGCGGAACAAACCTTTCGGAACAGGTCCGATGCCTCCTGTTTCTTGTTGGCTGTGACCTGTGCCAAAAACTGTTTTTCGAGTCTGCGCACGCGCATCTTTACAGCGCGGTTCCGCAGCCGCCTGCGCTCGCTCTTGCGCGCACGGCGTTGGGCCGACCTAGTTCGAGCCATAAATCAAATCCCAGTTTCGCGTAAAGGTTTACAGAGCGCGGCACACTAAACCGAAACGGCACAGCATGTCAACAGCAGCCGTGCCGCCCCGGGCGGCGTGCCGGTGCGACGCCGCTTGCCAAGGAGCGAGCCGACTTGTTAAAAAGCCTTGTGCAACAGCAGCAGACAATTGGACGGCCCGCACGGTTCTCGGGCGTAGGCCTGCACAGTGGGAACCGGGTGAACATGACTATTCTGCCCGCGCCGCCGAACACGGGCATACGGTTCAGGCGCGTTGACCTGGAGGGCAAGCCCGAGATCGAGGCGCGCATCGAGAACGTTGTTGAAACTGCGCGCTCGACCACATTGGGCAAGGGCAACGTGAAGATTCACACCGTCGAGCACGTGTTGGCCGCCCTGGCCGGCTGCGGCATCGACAACGCGATCATCGAGCTGGACGCGAACGAGCCGCCGGTCGGTGACGGCAGTGCGCGGCATTATTGCAGGCTCATCGAGAGCGCAGGCATTGAGGTGCAGCCCGAGCAAAGGGAACCGTGGGTGGTCACGGAGCCGATCAAGCTCGAACTTGGCGATTCGCTGATGACATTGTTGCCCGGCAACCCGGGCTTGCGCATTTCTTGCACGAGCGCGGACAAACAGGGGCGGTTCACCCAGTTCCTAAGCCTGGACGTGACACCGGAGTCGTGGCTACGCGACATCGCGCATGCGCGCACGTTCTGCTTCTTCGAGGAGATCGAGGTGCTCATCCGACAGGGGCTGATTAAAGGCGGCAGCCTGGAAAACGCTATTGTGATCCGTGACGACGCGGTCTTGACCACCGAGCCGCTCCGGTATCCGGACGAGTTCGTGCGGCACAAAATACTCGACATCATTGGTGACTTGGCACTGCTTGGCAGGCCTGTGCATGGGCACTTGATAGCGCTCAAGCCGAGTCACACAGCAAACTGCGCGCTTGTGCGGCTTATTGATGCGCAAATACGCAAGCCGCTCGCCGCCGCGCAAGCATTTGCGCCGCCGCCAGAAGACCGCGAGCAGACTCAGCCGCGCAGTGCGGACACAAGCGAGCTTGCTGGGCCGCCTGCGCTCGATCCGCTGGCAGTGATGAAAATTTTGCCGCACCGGTACCCGTTCCTGATGATTGACAAAGTGCTGAAAATCGAGGGCGAAAAAGTCGTAGCCCTCAAGAACGTCACGTTCAACGAGCCGTACTTCCAAGGGCATTTCCCCGGACACCCCATCATGCCGGGCGTCATGCAGCTTGAAGCGATTGCGCAGGCCGCAGGAATACTGATGCTCAAGCGCGCCGAAAACGCGGGTAAGATCGCCTACTTCATCTCGGCTGAACAGGTGAAGTGGCGCAAGCCGGTCCGGCCCGGCGACACGCTCGTTATCGAGGTCGAGCTGATTCGTGCCCGCGCCAAAATTGGCCGCGCACGAGGCAGGTGCTTGGTCGGCGGCGAAGTCGTCAGCGAGGCCGAGGTGGCTTTCATGCTTCAAGAGGGTTAACCGGAAACGGGGCCGGTCGCATGACTTCGATTCATCCCACGGCAGTGGTGCATCCGAAAGCGCAGATCGGGCCGGATTGCCAGATCGGGCCTTACTGCATTGTTGGCGAAAATGTGGTGCTCGGCCCGGGCTGTAAACTCCATGCGCATGTGGTCATTGACGGCCACACTGTCCTTGGCGCAGGCAACGAGATTTATCCGTTTGCATGCATCGGGCTTAAGACCCAGGACCTGAAATGGAAAGGCGGCATCACGCGGACTGTAATCGGCGACAACAACACGTTTCGCGAGTACGTTACGGTGCACAGTGCGACCGGTGACGGGGAACAAACCGTAATCGGGTCGAACAATCACATACTGGCTTATTGCCACATCGCGCACAACGTTACGCTAGGCAACAATATCATCATGTCGAACCTCGCCACCCTCGCAGGACATGTTGTCGTGGAAGACTACGCGGTAATTGGCGGACTGGCTGCGGTACACCAATTCTGCCGGATAGGCAGGATGGCGATTGTCGGCGGTTGCTCGAAGGTTGTCCAAGACGTACCACCATACATGCTTGCGGACGGGAACCCAGCTGTCACCAGGACTGTTAACAAAGTGGGCATGGACAGGCACGGCGTGCCCGAAGCGACCCAAGCCGCGCTGCGCCAAGCTTACAAGATTCTGTTCCGCCAAGGTCTGAGCATTCCGAACGCGTTGGCGAAGATCGAAGCGGAGTTGCCGCCACTGCCGGAAATCGCGCATCTGGTACAGTTTATCCGTTCGACTCAGCGGGGCATAAGCAAATGAGCCTGCTGCGCCGCGTGCCGCGGCCGTTACATGGGCAATGGGCAGAATTTCCCCGACCGGGCGCCGCACGACAGATTGTCTTTGAAAATCCGTAGCCGACACGTCACCATATTTCGCGTTTATGCCGAGCATGAAACGGACTCATCATTGCAACCAGCTGCGCGTCGAGCACATCGGGCAGCAGGTCACGCTGACCGGTTGGGTCCACTCGCGTCGGGACCTGGGCGGCATCATCTTTGTGGATGTACGCGACCGCGAGGGCCGAACGCAGGTCGTGTTTGACCCGTCGCAATTACCCCCAGACGTGTTCGCGCGAGCCGCGGCGCTGCGCAGTGAGTCTGTGGTGAGCGTGACCGGGCTGGTCCGGCGGCGCCCACCTGGCACGGAAAACCCAAAGCTGGCAAGTGGCGAAGTCGAGGTGGTCGCACAAGAGCTTGAGGTTCTCAATGCGGCCGAGGTGCTGCCTTTCCCGATAGATGACCCTGCCGAAACGGCGAAGGTAAGTGAGGAGTTGCGACTCAAGTACCGGTATCTCGATCTACGCAGGCCCGAGATGATCCGCAACCTGCGTGTGCGGCACAAAGCGGCAGCAGTCACACGCGCTTACATGGACGAGCAGGGATTTATTGAAATCGAAACGCCGACACTGTTCAAATCCACGCCTGAGGGCGCGCGTGAATTCATTGTCCCGTCCAGGCTCAACCCCGGCCTTTTCTACGCGCTGCCGCAGTCGCCGCAACAGTTCAAGCAGATACTAATGGTGGCCGGCATCGAAAAGTATTTCCAGCTTGCGCGGTGCTACCGTGACGAAGACTTGCGCGCGGACAGGCAGCCCGAGTTCACACAGATTGACATCGAAATGAGTTTCGTTACGCGCGACGATATTTACGCGCTCATTGAAGGGCTGCTGCAGCGCATATGGAAAGAAGTGTTGGGCGTGGATATCCCTACGCCGTTCCCGCGGCTCAGCTTCGCCGAAGCGATGAACAGGTTCGGCACCGACAAGCCTGACAGGCGCTTCGCACTCGAACTGGTGGACTTGACTGATACATTCAGGCATAGCCAGTTCAAGGTATTCAGTGATGCAGTAGCTGCCGGCGGCGTTGTCAAAGCCATCAATGCGAAAGGATTCAGCTCGGCCACCCAGAGCCAAGTCGAAGCGATGACAGAAATGGCAAAGGCGGCTGGGATGAAAGGCCTCGCATACATCAAGGTCGAAGGCGGCCAATGGAAGTCTCCGATCGTAAAATTCTTCTCGGACGGCGAAAAGGCCACGCTTGCGTCCAAGCTCGGCATTGATGAGGGAGACCTGATCTTATTTGCCGCCGGCCCTTGGGAACCGGTTTGCGAGCTGCTCGGCCGGCTCAGACTTTATGCGGCCCAGGCATTGGCGCAGGCCGGTATGCTTCGAATTCCCGCAGACCAGTACGACTTCATCTGGATCGAAGATTTCCCGCTGCTAAGTTTCGACAAGGAGAACAACAGGTGGTATTCGAGCCACCACCCGTTCACCGCGCCGCTGCCGGAGGACATACCGCTGCTCAGGACCGAACCGAAGAAAGTGCGCGGGCAGCACTATGACATCGTAGTAAACGGCATCGAGCTGGGTGGCGGCAGCATCAGAATCCACCAGCCGGAGCTGCAAAAACTTATTTTCGAGGAAATCCTCCAGATACCGCCGGACGAAACCAAGCTCAGATTCGGGTACATGCTCGAAGCGTTCAAGTACGGCGCGCCGCCGCATGGGGGCATCGCGCTCGGATTCGACAGGTTGGTAGCCATACTTTGTGGCACTCAAAGCATCCGCGATGTCATTGCGTTCCCGAAGACAGCCAAGGGCACCTGCCTGATGACAGACTCACCCAGTACTGTTTCACCGCGCCAACTGAAAGAATTGCACATCGAGGTGAAGGCGCCAAAGGCGGGCGCTTAGACCAGCAGCACCGATACGGAGTTGGAGACGAAAATTTCGGCCCGACCACGTCCATACATGTCGTGAGCCACTAACGATGGTCGAGGCCGCTGGTGGTTCCTCGGGGTTTGGGCGCTCCCATGCTTAAGGTTTTCCCGGGCATGCACTGCGCCGTGGCCGGGCGCCAAAAACCGGCGCGCGTGCGTTGCGTCCACATACGATTTCGGACCGGCGAGTCGCAGCCCGGTAGTAGCGGCGCAGGCACGAAGTTGACATTTTCGGCTTTTCTGGGATTATCCGGATGGTGTCCATTTCATAGCCGAAACAGGCGAGATGAAGTGCCGGTGATGAGGTAGGCATCGTCCATGTCAATTTTTGCGCCCGTGAGCACTGACGCCAAGGATAGGATGAATCCTGTGTGCGCCACAGATCGGCGCGCGGGCCGCGTCGGGCGTTGTATTTTTGCCGGTTGCTTGCCGGGCGCGAAACTGCTCGGGAGCCCGCCGCCGACGCCTTGGCGCTCGGTGAACGGGGCCGCCGGCAGAAACGTGGAGTGGTGACGTGAAAGAGCTGTTGGAAACCTTGGTTGAATTGCAGGCGCTGGAGCTTGGCGAGGTAAAGATCAAAAACGCCGAGGCGAAAATTGCACGGCTTCGCAAAAAGATCCCGGCGCAGGTTCTCGGTCACTACGACCGGCTGATGGCGCGGGGCAAAAAAGGCATCGTGCCGGTGCGCAATCAGGCATGCACAGGTTGCCACTTGCGCGTGCCGATTGCGGTGATAATGACGCTTGTTCACGGCAAAGATTTGCAACTTTGCGACAGTTGCGGCCGGTACCTATATTTGCCCGACGACGCGCGCGCTGCGTTCCTGAGCAAATCCGTGCAGGCCAAGAGCAAGGAAACGCCGGGAAGTAAATCGCCGGGCAACCATGCATGATTAGAGCTTCTCCCCGCAGCGCAGGTATTTTTTTGGCTGGCTTTGAATAGGCAGCGGGTGTGTGGCCCGAATTGGCGCAGCGCCAAATTCTTTTCAGTCGCAGGCCTATTCAGGTCTTTTAGCACGCGGGCTGACGCCAC
>JANWZY010000169.1 GCA_025061935.1 Verrucomicrobiia bacterium | reverse complement strand
CTGGTTGAGCAGCGCGGGGGTGCAACCAGTTTTGGGCATGCTTTTGGGCGCGCCCGCGGCCATGGCTTCCTGTGCAAGTTCGGTCATGTAAGCGTTCGAAAAAACGACCACGGGCACG
The DNA here is from genome assembly GCA_025061935.1 of Verrucomicrobiia bacterium. Taxonomy (GTDB): domain Bacteria; phylum Verrucomicrobiota; class Verrucomicrobiia; order Limisphaerales; family DTLC01; genus DTLC01. The sequence goes on along the minus strand of JANWZY010000169.1, from coordinate 6,478 downwards.
TCTTTGAGCCGCTTGTCCGCGCGCATGAATTTCAGAACCTCGACGCCGCTAACGTTGGGCATCATTAAATCCAGCACGACTATGTCCGGCGTCTGATTCTCGAGGTATTTCAGCGCGGCGAGCCCGTCCTTGGCGACTTCGACGCTTAAGCCGTTGCGTTCGAGCCATTTCTTGTAAACGGCGACCACAATCGGGTCGTCATCCACGAACAGGACGGTCTTCATGGTCTGAAACATGGACGTGCCCGCCCGCTGCCGCGCCACGCGTGGGCACCGGCGCAGCATGCACGGGCGTGCAAGCAGCGTGCACGCGCGTATTTGGGTTCAACCGCCAAGCTGCAACCGCGCGTCGGTCTCGAGCATATTTGCCAGATTCGGCCAGTTCGCCTGGCTCAGGTCGTTAAATGCCCGCAAATAAACTGCTACTTTTTCATGCGGGTACTTGGCAAGCAGCCCCTCGACTGCCGCCTTCAGTTTATCATCCGGCATTTCTTTCGGCAGCTCGTCCACAACCCCGTTTTCGTGTTTGATGCCGAGCGCATCCAGGAAATCAATCAGCATTTGGGTCTGCTGCTTGAGCAACCAGCTCTGAAGCGCGGCGACAGCAGTCGATTCCAACCGCGGTTTGCACAACGCCTCGACTATCGTTTTGTGCTGCTCGGCACGCGGTTTACGCTCGAGGAACACGGGCCGAACACGGTGCGCCTGTGCGACCGCTGCCAACACAGCGCGGTACGACTCCTTATCGGCGTTGTGCAACTGTTCGACAATCTCCTTCGCCAACGCCGGCGACATGAACCCGAAAATTTCGTGTGCAGCAAGCATTGGTACAACTGCTACTGCGTTTATTCGGCGCCGGCCACGGCCGCTACGGCTATCCGGTACCGGTCAGCGAGCCGGGCGCAATCTTGTTGTTCCAACAGAATGGTCTTCTCTGCTTCAAAAGCAAGCGCGCCGATCCGGTTCGCCGCACAAGTTTCCAAGGTTCGCGCGCCAATGCAAGGAATATCAAACCGCATGTCGTGGCCGCGCTTGGCAACTTTGACCACGACCGCACCGCCGCGTCCGCCCGCCAACGCGCCGCCACGAGCAATGCACGCATCTGTGCCCTCGAACGCCTCGACCGCAAGCACGGTGCCCGCTTTCACCACCACCGTCTGACCGATGTCCAATCCGGCCAACTGTTTCGCAATTCTGAAGCCGAAGCCGACGTCCGCGCGCTGCGCCGGGGTCAACCGCGGTCCGAGCGCGAACCCCGCCCCGGGCATAACCGGCTTGAGCCACGGCGTCGCTTCGATCAGCTCGATCCCCTCCCTGGCCAGCTCGGCAGCAACTGCGCCAAAAATCGAATGCGCGTTCCTCTCCTTGAGCTTGAGCAGCAGCCTCATCGCTCGCAAGTCCGGTCGTAGCTCAAACAGCGTCTTGGGCGTGATCTGCCCAAGCATGACGCACCGGCGAATGCCCCGGGTCGAAAACGCTTTGATCAATTTGGTCAGTTGCCCCACCTTCAACCACACGATTTCGTCCACAAGCTCGGCCAGCGCCGGCTCGGTCTCGCCCTCAAACGCCACGGCTACGATACGGCTGATCCCCGCCCGGCGCGCAAGCTTCGCGAACTCGAGCGGCAGTGCGCGGTTGCCGGCAATCAGGCCAATCGATTCAGCCCAGTCGCTCATCGGTGCAACCTTAACCATTACGGCGCCAACCGCAACCGAAACGTTTCCGCGCGGCGTGAGGTTAAAAACCTATGCATGAAAGCCACACACAGCGCAGTCCCGGACTCGCACGCGGGCCGAACCGCTGCAGACTGCCTACGTTTTGTTTGCCAAAACACGCGGTTCGAGGCACTGTAAGCCGAAACATATGTGCGGCATAGTGGGCTACGTCGGCAAGCGGACAGCGGCACCCGTACTCATGGACGGGCTACGGCGGCTCGAATACCGCGGATACGACTCCGCCGGCATCTGCACCATATCAAACGGCCAGTTGGAAATACGCAAGCTCGCCGGGCGCGTCGAGCGCCTGGCCGAACTGCTGGCACAACAGCCGCTGCCTGGCGTGATCGGCATCTCGCACACACGCTGGGCTACGCACGGCCCACCCACAGACACGAATGCGCACCCGCACCTTGACCAGTCGGGCAAGCTCGCAATGGTACACAACGGCATAATCGAAAACTATTTAGAGATCAGACGCAAGCTGCAACGGCGCGGCCACACCTTCAGGTCACAGACAGACAGCGAAGTGCTGTGTCACCTGATCGGCTATTACCTCGAAAAAAGTTTGGCATCCCACAAGAGCCTTACACCGCAACTTCTAACTGAGGCTGTTACGCGCGCAACTGGTGAAGCCAAGGGCACTTACGCCATTGCAGTTGTGCACGCCGCGCTGCCTGGCGTGATCGTGGGCGCACGCCGCGGGTCACCACTGGTTGTGGGACTGGGGCAGGAAGAAAACTTTCTCGCCAGTGACGTGTCGCCGATCGTGCCCTACACCAAAAATGTCATTTACTTAAACGACGGCGACGTGGTGGCTATCACCGCTACCGAATGCGTGGTCCAAGCAAACGGACGGCCGGTGAAGCGGCCCGTGCGGACCGCGCACTTTTCCGCAGAAGAGGCCGAGCGCGGCAAGTACCCCCATTTCATGCTCAAGGAGATTTTCGAACAGCCCGAACGCGCAGCAGACTTGCTCAAACGCACGTTGCGACCGGGCAAGGGCACAGCCGAGTTCGAAGAGCTGGCTCTAAGCAGCGCCGAGCTGGCGCGCATGCGCAGGCTCGTATTGGTGGGCTGCGGCACAAGCTACCACGCCGCACTGGTCGGCGAATACGTAATCGAACGCCTAGCTAGAATCCCGGTCGAGGTCGAGTACGGCAGTGAGATGCGGTATCGCGACCGGCCGCTAGAACGCGGCACGACCGTGGTTTCAATCTCGCAGTCGGGCGAAACGGCTGACACCTTGGCCGCTGTGCGCGTGGCCAAAGCGCGCGGCGCGCGGACGCTGGCAATCGTGAATGTACCCGGCTCGACCATAGCGCGCGAATCGGACGCCGAGATCCACATGCGCGCAGGACCTGAAATCGGAGTGGCCTCGACCAAGGCACTTTGCATGCAACTGTTGCTGCTTACGTTGCTCGGACTGGCTTTGGGCCGGGTTCAACGGAAGCTTTCTGTTCAGGAGGGCCGCGCAATAGTACGCGCGCTGGCGGCCATTCCGGGCAAATTGCGGCGGATTCTTCAATCCGACGCACAAATCCGGGCGATAGCGACCAAGTACGCGAACTACGCGAATTTCCTGTACCTGGGGCGCCAGCTCAACTACCCGATTGCGCTTGAAGGCGCGCTCAAGCTGAAGGAAATCTCGTACATCCACGCCGAAGGGTACCCTTCGGCAGAGATGAAACACGGCCCGATCGCGCTCGTATCGCCCGAGTTCCCCACGGTGATCATTTGCCCGCAGGACACGATGTACGAGAAAAACATGAGCAACTTGGAGGAAATCAAGGCGCGGAACGGCAAGATCATCGCCGTGGCAACCGAAGGCGACGAGCAAATTGCGAAAAAAGCCGATGACGTGATTTACATTCCCCCGACCATCGAAATTTTGCAGCCGGTCCTGGCCGTGGTGCCGTTGCAGCTTTTTGCGTATCATGTGGCCGTGCTGCGCGGTTGCGACGTGGACAAGCCGCGCAATCTAGCCAAAAGTGTCACGGTCGAATAGCCGAAAAAACCGGCTTGCAAACGGGCAGTTGACTCGTATATTTGCGGCTCAATTTTCGGTTGGACGAGATTTTATGCGGCGGCCACGAGCTGTTAAGACAAGGAAGGCAGTGGCAAAACGGTTCAAGATCACTGCCACGGGTAAGATACTGCGCAGCCGCGCGGGCCGGCGGCACTTGCTTGTCGGCAAGTCGCCGAAGCGGCGGCGGAGCCTGCGCGCAAAAGTCGAGGTCTCGCCCTCGGACGCGAAGCGTGTGCTTGAAAGTTTGCCATTTAGCCATCGCGGCTGAGGCCGGCCCGGAAAACTGCCGCATAAGAGTTTTTCGTCCCAGCGTTGAAAGCATATGCGAGTTACAAATGCACCTGCGACACGGAAACGGCGTAAGCGGATGATCGCCGCTGCGAAAGGCTACAGGCTGCGCCGATCGAAGCTTTACCGGTATGCCTCCGACGCAGTTGACCACGGCCTCCAGTACGCGTTCCGCGACCGGCGCGCGAAGAAGCGCACTTTCAGGTACCTATGGCAAGCCCGGATTAACGCCGCTGTGCGCGCCGCCGGCATGACATACAGCAGATTCATCGAGGGGTTAAAAGCAGCACAGGTCGCGCTGGACCGCAAAATTTTGGCTGACCTGGCAGCTACGGATGCCGCTGCATTCGCAGAGGTGGTTAAAATCGCACAAGAAGGGCTCAAATCCAAAGCAGCCAAGGCGTGACCTTGATAGTCGCGTTCTGTGGGGGTGGCGGGCGACCGGATCAACCACGGTCGCCCGTTTCGTTTCGCCCAAGGCACAATTTCCCGTTGACACGAATGCAAACTTGAAACCTGCCAGCTAAATCTTGAAACTACTCAAAAATGGCGCTTTTGGACGAGATCGAACCCTACAAGCAGGCGGCACTGGCAGACCTGAAGTCTGCGCAGGACATGGCCGCGCTCGAGCGTGCCAAAGGCCAATGGCTCGGGCCCCAGGGCAAATTCACAATGTTGATGAAGCAACTGCCCACGCTCCCTAAAGAGGAACGGCCCGTCGTGGGCAAGGCGATCAACGCCGCCAAGGCCGAGCTTGAAGCCGCCCTGGCCGAATGCAGGCAGGCACTGGAGCTGAAAGCGAGCCTGCCCAAAGTACCGACCGACTTCACCGCGCCGGGCCGGCGCAAACGCTTGGGTAGGCTCCATCCCTTGACACAGGTAATTGATGACATTGTGCAGAGTTTCCGTAAGCTCGGGTTCGCCGTTGCAGATGGGCCCGAAATTGAAGACGAATACCATTGCTTCGATGCGCTAAACACGCCCGCTGATCACCCCGCGCGCGATGCGCAAGACACGTTCTATCTCGCCTCAGGCGACGGCGCGAACAACTCCGGCTCGTGTTGCAGCGCGCGCACAGGCGCGTGGCTGCTGCGCACTCATACCTCATCTGTGCAGATCCGAGTCATGGAAAAGCAGCCGCCGCCAGTACGTATCATCGTGCCCGGGCGTGTGTACAGGCGCGACAACCCCGACGCAACGCACAACCCGACATTCCACCAAATCGAAGGGCTTTACGTGGACAAGCAGGTCACGGTCGGGGACCTCAAAGGCACAGTCGAGTTCGTGTTCAAACAAGTATTGGGTGATGACGTCAAAATACGGTTCCGGCCTCACTACTTTAGTTACACCGAACCGAGCTACGAAATCGACTTCGCCAACGCGCTGACGCGGAAAATGGGCCGGGAATGGCTCGAAATCGCCGGGTGCGGAATGGTCCACCCGAAAGTGTTCGAAACCGTAGGCTACGACCCGGAGGTGTGGACCGGCTGGGCGTTCGGGTTCGGCATCGAGCGGATCGCCATGCTCAGATACGGAATTAACGACATCCGGTTATTCTACGACAACGACGTCCGGTTCCTGCGCCAGTTTTAGCGACCCAATATGAAAGTCACTTTCAACTGGCTTAAGCAATACGTCGAGTTCGGTTGGTCACCTGAAGAACTCGCCGAGCGGCTGACAATGCTAGGCATGGAAGTCGAATCAATGCAAAAACTGCCAGGCGAGTTCGACGGCGTAGTGGTCGCGCAAGTACTAACCAAGGAGAAACATCCGAATGCGGACAAACTGACTGTGTGCCGCGTGTTCGACGGCAAAACCGAACGGCAAATCGTGTGTGGCGCGACGAATTTTAATCCGGGCGACAAGGTGCCGCTGATCTTACCAGGCTACGCGTTGCCCCCGCGGCCAGGGCAAACGGAACCGGTGACAATCAAGGCAAGCAAGATACGCGGGATCGAATCGCACGGCATGATGTGTTCCGGGCTTGAGCTGGGCCTGTCCGAGGACGGCTCGGGGTTGATGATCCTGCCCCCTGACGCGCCGGTCGGTCAGCCCTTAGCAGAATTCCTGGGACGCACACCCCCAGATGTGGTGTACGACCTTGAAATCACGCCCAATCGGCCGGACTTAAACAGCGTGGTGGGTATTGCGCGTGAAATCGCCGCACTGACCGGCAACAAGCTGCGCATGCCCGAGGTAAATGTTGTAGAGACAACCGTACCGGTCGAAACGCTTGTTTCCGTGCAAATCGAGGCACCCGAGCTGTGCCCGCGCTATACCGCACGCGTAATCCAAGGGGTCAAGGTCGGGCCCAGCCCTGCATGGCTGCGTACGCTGCTTGAAAAGGTCGGCATCCGCAGCATCAACAATGTGGTCGATGCCACAAATTTCGTCATGATGGAACTCGGCCAGCCCCTGCATGCATTCGATTACAACCTCATTGCCAG
>JANWZY010000168.1 GCA_025061935.1 Verrucomicrobiia bacterium | reverse complement strand
TTCCTCTCTCAACTAGTATAGCCATAATTATAGCGCTTATAATAAACTCCACTAGTAAAAAGCTGCCATTGTATATTGCTGGCCACAGGAATTGCCCCCATTCTGGTGGAAAAGCATAAATCGCGACCCATATGAAGGCGCCCACAAGATAATGTATTAAGAACTTTACGAATATGCTTATGGCCACTCCAGCGATGGCAAAGGTAACAGACTGCCTTTTATGAAAAAGTCCAGCTAACCCGAGAACGCCAAAGGCTACGGGGTATTCGAGGAACACTTGCACTGGTGTGGCAATTATGTTTGCAGCGCCGACAAGCATTATGTCGATGAATAATGCTAGGATACCGAATAATGCTCCAGCAACAAATCCAACGTAAACGCCTCTTCTAATGGCAAGCCACATCACTGGAACCATGCTACCTAAAGTTATGGAGCCACCATAGGGCAGCGTATAGGGGCGAACTACGTATAAAACGGCTGAAAGTGCGGCAAGCACTACGATTTCGGCTAGAATCCTAACTTTAATTTTTCTTTCACCCACGGTTTTCCCTCCGCCAGCATTACCTGGATCAGGTTCAACGGGTTATCCTGCGTCCCCACGCAGGACTCTCAGCCTTCGTCCCGCAGTCACGGGAACTGGGCAGCGCCCCAACGCAATCAACAATATGACAGCCAGCTCGCAGAGTCAACAAGCAGTTGGCAACGCTCACCGCGCCAGCGCAGCCATTCGCGCTTTCGCACGCGCCTTGCGCGCTTCGAAGAACTGCGCGTTCTGAGGCAAAACCGTGCCCAAGTAGTCACAAATGCCCCCATCTTTCGCAAGCTGTTCCCACATTTGAAGTTCTTCGGCAAGACGCACGGCGCGCAACCCGGCTTCCTTAATCCAAAACGTGTCCGGCTGTTCACCCTCACGCAGGTTTTGCTGATAAACCACGCGCAGATAATGCTCGAGTGCGCGCTGCCGCATGCGCGCTTGGTCCTCGGGAGGCACGAATTCCGCCTGTTTGTCTAGAACAAGTCCCAGCCCCACCTCGGCCTGGCTCCGAGCAGATGCGCGTGCACGCGGGTCGTCTACGACAGATCGGTAGGCAATGAATGCGTTCGTCAGATAGTTCGGGTTTTGTGAGGCTAGCTGGAGGTAGCAGTCCCCGATTCTGCCCCCTGCGAGCGTGGCTAGCTCGGTACCGGGATACAGCCTTTGCAACCTGCTGAAAACTCTTATTGCCTCTTCGTAGTTTGCAAGTGGCCGATTTACTTCGGCCGGTGCCTGCTGGACCAGGGCATCTCCAAATGCGAAGAGCGCCTGTGCAGCTAAGTTCGACGGGCAGTTAGGGTCATTGATAAGATTTGTAAAGTACGAAATGGCGTCTGAAAATCTCAGGCTCGCCATGGCTGCACGGCCGGCCATCGTGCGCGCTTCATATGCAAGCTCAGACTCAGCCCAGCGCTGGTACAAAAGTTGGTAATTCTCCTCTGCGCGCTTGTAGTCACCGCGCCGAAAGTAGAAGTCGGCGATCCAGTTTTGCGCCAACGGCGCCACTGGCGCCGTCGGGAACCGCGTAACGATGCTCACAAAAACCGCGAGCGCGTTTGTTTCCATGCCAGCTTTGTAATTCGCCCAACCGCGCCGGTACTCGACCTGTGGCAATAGGTCAAGCCTGGCATAATTCGTCACCCATTCTTCGTATATTTTAACCGCCTCAATCCAATTCTTTTCCTGTTCGAATGTGCGTGCCAGTGCGAGTTTGACCTCGGGGAGCAACGGCGAATCCGGGTACCTGCGCTCAAACTCTGCAAAAAACTGACGCGCGACCGAAAGCCCGCCCTGCGCAGCAATGTCCTGTCCGGCAACGAGCAAAACCGACTGCGCCCGAAAGCCATTGGGGAACTCTCGCAGGATCATGTGCATTGCGTTGGTCGCCGCCGCCAAGTCATTCACAGCCAATGCCGCGCGCACAGCTTGGTAAAGCGCAGGCTCAATAAGGCTTTGCCGTGCGCCCGGCAGTCTCCCGTAGTCAGCCACTAGCCCCTGGTAGTTCGTCAGCGCCGCCGCGAACTCACCAGTAGCGAACTGGGCGTCGGCTAATTTGAACCGCGCCTGGGCCTGCTCTTCCGAAAACTGCAACAATTTTGCTGCGGACTCGAAAGCCGGCACGCTCTCGGCGACATTGCCGGTCAACCACAGACACCACCCCTTACCGAGCCATGCCCTGCCCACAAAGGGACTGTCCGCCGCGTTTGTGATGACCGCGTCGAACAGGGCCATTGCCTGCCGGAGCAGGTTGGTAGTATCCGCCGCAGCCGCCTGTCCGGACTTCGCACTTTCCCTGGCGACTGCCGCGGCAAACTGCTTCAGGCGTAGTTCTCCCAACGCTAATAGTGCTGCGTCAGACCCGCGCAAATAGGGGTCGCGCACAATCTGGTCGTCGAGCAACGTGGCCGCTGCGTCAACCTTACCCTGACGCAGGTTTAATCCCACAGCCCGAAGCAGCGCGGATTTGCGCGCCCCCACTGGTACATGCTGCCCAAACAGTTTTTCATATTCTCGATACGCTTCGTCGAACCTGGCTGCGTGTTCGAGCACACCAGCTTTGAACAGAACAGTCTCAGCCTTTAACTCATCGCGGCCGCATGCATCCGCCGCTGCAACAAGGTTCGTTGCTATCGCGAGTGCCTCTTCTAGCTTTGCACGGCGCACGAGCACGCTGCCGAGCAGGTATAGCCTGCGCCACTCAGTGCATGGGGCTAACCGAAGCGTACCCAATTGCGCCAACTGCTTTTCAGCTTCAGTCAGACTTCCCGTGCGAAGCTGGGCTTCGGCCAAGAGCAACCTGCTGTTTACGGCTACATCATTCGTAGGGTTGGATGCAATCGCGCGCTCGAGTGGGCCTGCCGGCATTTCCAGCAATCGCTCTACATGTGCCCAATCCCCAATTTTGGCGTAGGCGAGCGCTTCGTGGTATGCCGCCACAGCGGCGCGGGCCGAGTTTGGAAAGTTTCGCGCCACCGAACCGTATGCCTCTGCCGCACCAGCATAGTTCGAGCTGGCGAAATACGCCTCACCGAGCCAGAAAAGCCATTCGTCAATAATCGGCCCTGCTCTGTCCCGATTGCCCGTCAAAAGTTCGATTGCGTCGCCGAATTTCCGGAGTCTGAAGCGTGCTTGTGCACGCCTCAAAATTGCCTCAGGGACCAGCTCGGACTTGGGATACTTGCCAAGAAACTCGGCGAACTGCCGGTCGGCTATTTCCCACCAACCACCCTGGAATGACTGCATTGCAGCATTGAACGCGCGCTGTTCCCCAGGCGTCGGCGCCGCGCAAACGAATGCCCCCCACGCCGCTGAGAACCACACTAGGGCGGCAACAAATGTTGCGCGCGCGCTTACCATTTGACTCCTTCTCGCCATTTTCAGGCACTTCGTCTCAGCACACGGCTCAAGTACTGGCCCGTGTAACTGCGCGGACAGGCTGCGATCTGCTCTGGCGGCCCCTCGGCAACTATCCAACCGCCACCAGCACCGCCCTCTGGACCAAGATCAATTATCCAATCCGCAGCCTTGATTACATCCAAATTGTGCTCAATGACAAGCAGAGTATTGCCTGCATCCCTGAGCTTAAACAGCACTTCAAGCAGTTTCGATATGTCATGAAAGTGCAAGCCGGTTGTAGGCTCGTCCATGATGTAGAGCGTCCGACCTGTCGCACGCCGACTCAGCTCGGCGGCTAGCTTCACCCTCTGCGCTTCGCCACCGCTTAGTGTTGTGGCCGGCTGGCCCAGCCGGATGTACCCGAGTCCGACATCCGCGAGCACCTGGCAAGCCTCGGCGATCTGCGGCACTGCTCGAAAGAACGTGACTGCTTCGTCCACAGTCATATCGAGCACATCGGCGATATTCATGCCCTTGTAAGTGATCTCGAGTGTCTCGCGATTGTATCGCTTGCCCCCACAAAGTTCGCAAGTCACGTAAACTGGCGGCAAAAAGTGCATTTCGATCTTAATCAGGCCGTCGCCCTGGCACCTTTCGCATCTCCCCCCCTTGACATTAAAACTGAACCTCCCGGCGTCATATCCTCTGATCCTTGCAGCGGGCAGTCGCGCGAATAGCTCACGAATGTGATTAAAAATGCCGGTGTAAGTCGCCGGATTGCTCCGCGGTGTCCGGCCAATCGGCGTCTGGTCAATAACAACAACCTTGTCGAGATTTTCATATCCACGGATGGCGCGGTGCGCGCCGGGCTGCTCCTTCGACCCATAGAACTTCCTGAAAAGCGCGCGACGCAAGATATCGTCCACCAACGTGCTTTTGCCTGAGCCGCTGACACCAGTGACGCAGGTGAATGTTCCCAATGGAATTCGTACGTCTATGTTCTTGAGATTGTTCTCGCGCGCACCGAGTATCTCGAGCCATCCCCGTTCTTCAGATGGCGCGACGCGCGAGCGCGGCACCGGGATCGAAAGCTCGCCTTTCAGATACTTGGCGGTAAGCGATCTCGGATTCGCTAACACCTCAGCCAGCGTACCGGCCGCAACTAGCTCGCCGCCGAGCGCGCCTGCACCCGGCCCCAAATCAAGTATGTAATCCGCGCTGCGTATCGTCTCAGCGTCGTGTTCTACAACGATAACCGTGTTGCCCAGGTCGCGGAGATTTTTTAGCGTGGCGAGCAATTTACCATTATCGCGCGGGTGCAAACCGATCGTCGGTTCATCCAAGACGTAAAGCACACCTACCAGGCCGGATCCGATTTGCGTCGCGAGCCTGATTCGTTGCGCTTCACCGCCACTCAGCGTACTGCTTTCACGGTCCAAAGTCAGGTAGCCCAAGCCGACATTTTTCAAAAAGCCGAGGCGCGCCCGAATTTCGCGTATAAGCTCGCGCGCAACTTTCTCCTGAAACTGTGACAGTTTCAGACCTGCAAAAAATTCGTCTGCCTCTTCAACGGTCAATCTGCACACGTCCATGATTGAAAGCCCAGGCAACTCGATGCCGCGCCCAGGCAGCCGTGTCTTGTACTTCGGGTTTTCGCCGCCGAGTGTAACTGCGAGCACTTCCGGCTTGAGCCGTTTTCCCCCGCACGCATCGCAAAACTGCGGGTTCATGAAAGCTTTAAGCCTGGTTTTTGTGTACTCGCTCTCGCTCTCTCGATAGAGCCGTTCCAAATTCGGTATCACGCCTTCGAACGGCCGCTTGACCACACTTATCTTCCCGGCACGCCAGAAATGGAATTCGATTTCTGTCTCTCCCGAGCCGTACAACAGGACGCGCTTGAATTCATCCGGCAACTCTTTGTAGGGCTTTTCCAGGCTCTGCCCGTAATGTGCCGCCACAGCGCGAAGCATTGCCTTGTAGTAAACAACCATCCTTTTGCCGCCGCGCCGCCACGGCACGATCGCCCCCTCTTCAAGCGATTTTTCCGGGTCTGGGACTATCAATTGTTCGTCGAACACCATCTTTTGGCCTAGCCCGTGGCAGACCTGGCACGCACCAGCCGGCGCGTTGAAAGAAAAATGCTTGGGCGTCAAACGCTCATAACTTTTGCCTGTCGCGGGGGAAAATAATCGCGTGCTATAGACACTCTCAACCCACCCGTCCAATTGCCCGACATCGGTCGCCTCGGTATCCACAGCGCGCTTTGCGGCCGCCGCGCGTTTCTGAGCCGGAGCTGATCCTTCAGGCACCAAGTGGAGCGTTTTTACCAACCCGCTCCCCCAGCGTAACGCGGTCTCAACCGAGTCACTTAGCCGCACACGCACCTTCTCATCGATCAGCAGTCGGTCAACAACGGCCTCAATGGTATGCTTCTGCTTCGGATCAAGTCGCACCTGAGGCTTTTCCTGTAATTCGACTAGCCGGCCGTCCACACGCGCGCGCACGAAGCCTTCGCGGGCCAACCTGTCGAGCACATCACGGAACTCGCCTTTCTGGTCCGTAACAACAGGCGCAAGCACGATCAGTTTCGTTTGACACGGCAATTGCATTAGCTGGTCAACTATCTCGCTCGCCGTCTGCGCGACAAGTGGCACGCCCGTTTCAGGGCAATGTGGCCGTCCCACGTGGGCATACATCAATCGGAGGTAATCGTAGATTTCTGTTGTAGTCGCGACTATCGAGCGCGGACTTGTGCTTGCGCTGCGCTGCTCGATAGCAATAGCCGGGGACAATCCTTCGATATAGTCCACATCCGGCTTTTCCATTTGGTCGAGGAATTGCCGTGCATAAGCCGAGAGCGACTCGACATACTTCCGCTGGCCTTCGGCGTAGATCGTGTCGAATGCCAGGGACGATTTGCCGCTGCCGCTAAGGCCTGTGATTACCACCAGCTTGTTGCGCGGAATGGTGAGCGTGAGGTTTTTCAAATTGTGCTCACGCGCGCCAACCACTCTGATCGTGTCCTTGCTCACATGTCCGAAATTTCCGCCCTTGGTTAAGCGCAAAAACTAACAAAGCGCATCGCCCGGGGAAAGCAAACAGTTGTGGCCCGAAATGTGCCGTGGGAATTACGATGACATGGGGCATCACACCGGACCCAGCCAGAATCACACGTGGACCGGATTTACCCGCCCACTTTATTGCACAATCACCAGCCGATAAAAGCGCGCATGCCCAAGTCCACCCGTTTG
>JANWZY010000167.1 GCA_025061935.1 Verrucomicrobiia bacterium | reverse complement strand
CTGCAGGTCAATGTAGTGCGCGAGGCGGAACCCCCAGTTCTCATCGAGCCGGTAGAAAAACGCGCTGTTAATCACATTGTTACCTAAGCCCCAAGCGTTGGGCACCGGCCGCAGGTCTTCACGCAGGTAGAAGTAAGTGATTCCCCAACTCCAGGTCGAGCTCGGCTGGAGCGCAACTGTTTCACGTGCCAGCATGAACTCCCCGGTGTGGGTGTCGAATCTGGTCTCCGACTCAAGGCTCAGCCACGCGCGCGGCTTGATGGTCAACGCCGAATCGATATCGGAAAAAGTGCTCTGGCCGCTGCGCGGGTCCAGGCGCCAGTCTGTGTACACATCCCAGTTAACGAGGTCTTCGATTGCGCTGTTGCGCTTGGTTTGGAGCCGGTTGCGCAACCCGAGCCTAAGCACGTTTTGGCTGTCAATCGAATCGATCGCGTTATAAGCGGGGAATTCTATGGGTAATGGGCACAGGCTTGCCGTTTCGTAGTCGAATTGCGGTATTTGATCCGGCCTGCGGTTCGGGCGCGGCACGTATGCGTAGTTTAGCGCCGGCTCGACTATGTGGCGCAACCCGTTGACCTGCAGCAGGCCGCTTCGGGCCTGCGGCCACGTGCGCCAAGCTTTGAACGTGAGTTCGACGCCGGTGTTAAAAACGGCCCGGTAAATTTCGTCTGTTGCTGCGCCTGGCCCGGTCGCCTCGGTATAGTAGGTCAACCGTCCGCCCATCCGTGGCGTTACGTTTAGCCATCCAAACAGCGTGTAGGGCATCACAAGCTGATGGAACGAGTCGGCGCGCGCAGCGGCAAAGTTGGCAGGTAGATAGCCGTTGGTTTCGGCGAAGCGCCGGCGCAGGTACGCAAATGAGCTTTCGCTTTCATAAAACACGGGCAACGGCCCGAGCTGTTGGCGGTGCCCTGTAAGCTTGATTTGCGGGAGTCGCTCGACTGTCTCGACGAAATCGTTCAGGCGCGGCTGCGCGTAGATGTCCAAGCTAAAGTTTTCCCAAAACTTGGCTACGTCAGCAAACGTCTTTGGGTGGGGGTCACGCCTGTAGTCGCGCTCGAAGAATTCTTTCAGCACGCCCGCGTCGCTCTGGTACCGGACCTGCGCCTTGACCTCAGTGTTGGTGAAAGGCACGGATTGGTATGCGAACTCGAACACGTGCCGATCCGGCGGGTACTGTTCGGCAGTTGTCGCAGGTTCCGGCTCTTCGTCGTGCAGGAAGTAGTATTTAGCCGTGGTCTCGCCCCAACGGCCGAGTCTGTAGCTTGCTTCGGCGCCTGTGCCAAACCCGCGCTCGAGCCGGTAATCGAGCCGCAGCGCGCCGTCGAACTGGTCTCCTACAAAGAAGTCGAATCTTCCGAGTGCGAACGGGCCGAACCGGCTCCGGTATCCGGGGGTGAGACTGAAATGGTTCGCGCGCGCATCGAGCGGCCGGCTGTACGACGGCAAGTAAAACACCGGTACACTGCCAATGTACAGCAACGCGTCGCGGGCCTCGATGTATTTGCCGGGCACGATTTTGACCGACCTGGCGCGGATTTTTTGGATCGGCTCAGCCGTGTCCTCGGTCGTCAACAGTACGTTCGTGGCATAATACACGCGCGCCGGAATGTCGCCGCTGAGCCCTTCGGCTTCGACACACACTGGCCATTTGCTGGTCCTAAACCGCTCGGCCAGCATCTGGCGAGTCTTGAAGTTGTAGTGAATCTTCTGCCCGACCCAAACTTGTTGGGCGTGGATGATGTACACGTCGCCTTCGGCAATCGCCTCACCAGTGGTTCGGTTTACGCTCGCTTTATCAGCCACCAGAACTGTGTCCCCGTAGCGCACCATCACACGGTTGGTCGCAATGACTGCGCCTGTAGCCAGGTCAACCTCGATTTTGCCACCTGGACTAAGCGCCTCGATATGCCAGTGGTCAGGCTCCCGTGCCATCAGTCCACTGACACCGACAAGAAATACGAACACCAAACTGGTGGGTATGCCGGGTCGCATGCGGCGCGCACAGCTAAACAGAATCCGTTGGGCATGCCAAGCGGGTTTTAATTCGGCGTGTTAACAGCCAAGGGTTTGGCACGTGACTTGCGGCTTATGGACACGGGACACGGCGCGTTATGGCCACGAAAGTACGGCTTATAAAACTGTCAAGCGCGACGGAGCCGGTGACGCAGGTACCGGTCAGGCGGCCCGCGCTCAAGCCCGTGGTTCTTTACCTCATGGAGCTACGGTCCCACACTGCGAACACGCGATTTGGACGGAAAAAGTTTGCCATACCTGTTGTTGCGAAGCCTGTGCCCGCGCCGCAGCGAATTAAAATTGTGCAGGCGACAGCCGTGCTCAAATCAGAGACTGAGCTGGCAGCGCCGTCACAGCTTGAGTCATTAGCGCCTATCGAGACTCGCAATAGGAAGTAGCACCCACAAGTAGCCGGCTGACATCAACCCGAGGCTTCAGCCCGGTGTCAAGGCGAACGTGCTCATCGTTGTTGCGAGGTCCAATAAGAACCACAGACCAAGGTTCCAATGGGCCGGATCGGGGCGAGTAGCCAAATACGAAAGCTTCGTGGCTGCACACGCATGCCCCTCTTAGGCCGACTTTTCCGGAATATTTTTGCGCCCTGTGCCACTAAACCGACGTAAACAGTTGGCAGAGTGAAAGGCAATGAGCCGGAATGTGTATCTGCCGCAGGTCAACGGGACTTGGGTTTTTGTTCCGTGCTTTTGCTTACCACCGCTGGGTCGGGCAATGGTCTGCGGCACCTTGTGGCATTTGGGATTCGCTTTCGGTACCGGGGCGGTGGCCGTGGTCTTTTGACCGCCGCCTGAAGTGGCGTGCTGCGTTCTCTCGGACTTAAAGGGGCGCGGGAGCAGTGCGCATGCGCGGCCCGCGGCGCTAAGCTTGAGATAAAATAGCCGCCGCTGTCCCAAAAAACGAACCCGGCTGCCCGGTTTGTCGGTCGGGCAGCCGGGTCGAATTTCGCTCGGCCGCGCTTAGATGCCCTTGCTGATCATGTACTTCAGCAGATCAGCGACGCGACAACTATACCCCCACTCGTTGTCGTACCACGCCATGAGCTTGAAGAACCGCTTGTTTAGCTCGATGCCCGAGCCTTTGTCGAATATCGCCGAGGCCGAAGAATGGATGAAGTCTGAGCTGACCACCTCGTCCTCGGTGTATTCGAGAATGCCCTTCAAATATGTCTCGCTGGCGCGCTTCATTGCCGCGCAAATTTCGTCGTAGCTGGTCTCCTTGACCGTGCGCACGGTCAGGTCAACGACAGAGACGGTGGGTGTAGGCACACGTATGGCCATGCCGGTCAACTTGCCTTTGACTTCCGGCAGGACTAGCCCGACAGCCTTGGCCGCGCCAGTTGTAGAGGGAATCAAGTTGATTGCCGCGGCGCGGCCGCCTTTCCAGTCGCGTTTGCTCGGGCCGTCCACGATCCGCTGCGTGGCCGTGTAGCTGTGGACCGTGGTCATTAGCCCTTCCTCGACCCCGAATCCTTCCTTGAGCAACACGTACACGATCGGAGCGAGGCAGTTGGTCGTGCAGGATGCGTTCGACACAATTTGGTGTTTTTGCGGGTCGTAAGTGCGTTCATTGACGCCCATGACGATGGTCGGGCAATCGCCTTTGGCAGGCGCGGTGATTATTACCTTCTTCGCACCGGCTGTCAGATGGCCTTTGGCTTTCTCGACGTCAGTGAACAGCCCCGTGCTTTCGATGACCACGTCCACGCCAAGGGCTTTCCACGGCAGCTCCGCAGGCGACTTGGCACTGACTACCTGCATTTCCTTGCCATTGACGACGAGTATGTCGTCTTCGGGTTTGTCCGGCGCAGATTTTTTCGAGGCGATGCTCCCGTTGAACTTCCCGTAAATCGAGTCATACTTGAGCAGATATCCCAGGTTGTCAGCAGGCACAATATCACCCACTGCGACAACCTCGACGTCTTTGCCGATTATGCCTTGTTCGGCCATTGCCCTGAACACAAGCCGACCGATCCGGCCGAACCCGTTAATTGCAACTTTGACTGCCATAGCGTTTCGTGATCGAATTTTGGTGCATCGTAGTCGCGCTAGCTCCGGAGTCAATGCCTAAGTTCCGTGCAACGTCGTGCGGCCCGCGCGCCCAGCCAAGCCTGGTGCAACGGCAGGCAAAGCGCAGGGAACAAGCAAACGCGCAATTGTGACGTACAAAAATTGGTGGAGCCGAGGGGATTCGAACCCCTGACCTGCTCATTGCGAACGAGCCGCTCTACCAACTGAGCTACGACCCCACATGAGGCCGGTTCCAACCCGGCGTGCTCACAACTCTTATACTGCCTCGGTGGCGGATTGTCAAAATGCTTGTGTGCGTTACAGTGCAGCAGCGGTTTAGCGCCGATGGCAGAAGCGCCACGACCCGGTGTTTAAAAGCTTCGGCAGGCATGTGTTTGATTGGCTGCTGGCGCGTGCAGTGGTACGATTCGAGCCGTGACGCAGGCGCGCACAAATCAGATGAAATGCAACATATGCGGTGGCGCGGGACACGTGCGGCTGCCGCACTTTAATTTGAAGGTTTGCGACGCGCATTTCTTGCAACTTGTCGAGCGGCGTGTCGAACGCGCCATTCAGAAATTCAAAATGTTCGACCGGGCCAGCCGTGTGCTGGTTGCGGTCTCGGGCGGCAAGGACAGTTTGAGCCTGTGGCACGCATTGCACCGGTTGGGCTATGCGCCGGACGCGCTTTTTATCCGGCTCGGGGTCACGCCCGAGGTCGAGCGCGCGCAGGCGCTGGTGCAAAAAGCTGCTGCGGCATTGCCTGGCCGGTTGCATGTACTGGACGCGACAAGCTATTTTGGGGGTGCGTCTGTGCAGGAAGTGGCGCGCATGTTGCGCCGGCCGGTGTGTGCCGTCTGCGGGTTGGTCCGACGCTACCTAATGAACAAGTTCGCATGCGAGCACGGCTATGACGTGCTCGCGACCGGGCACAACATGACCGACGAGGCCACGGCGTTGCTAGGCAACCTACTCCATTGGCAGGACGGGTACCTCCAGCGGCAATGGCCTGTGCTGCCAAAATCGCATCCACGGTTCGCGGCCAAGGTCAAGCCGCTGGCGCTGAATTACGAACAAGACATCAAGCAATACGCCGTGTTGCGCGGGATCGAGCATTTAGAGGAAAGCTGTCCGTTTGCTGCCGGGGCGACCTCGCGCTTGTATAAGCGGCTGTTGACCGAACTGGAACAGGCGCAGCCGGGTATCATAGGCGCGTTTTATCTCGGCTACATTCGGCGTGGCAAAATTCAGGCCGAGCCGGTCAAATTGCAGGATTGCCAGCAGTGCGGGTATCCGACAACCATACCCGTATGTGCATTTTGCAGGCTATTGGAGCAGTTCAGCCGCAAGAGGAAGGTTGCGTTTTCGTCCGACAGTGCCGAGGCACAAGCGAGTTGATGAGGGCCGCGTTGCGGGGTCACAACGTGCCGTACGCATGATAACACCTTGCTGAGCGCAGTCTATGCAGCCTAATGTGTTCCGATCGGGCGAACAGCCGTTGCGCGGCTTAGTCGTGTGCCGCGCCGGAGCCAAAATTGAGGTATGGGTCCCTGACCGCGAGCGGACGTTTGACGGCCTGCTCCGCGGCAAACTCGAGCTCCAATCTGCGAGTATCTATGCTGGCGACTGGGTTCGAGGCAACCTGGTTTCAGACACTGAATTGGCTATCGAAGCGGTCGAAGACCGCAAAAACCTGCTGCCCAAGCCGCGCGTGGCGAACGTGGACAAGCTCGTGGTTGTGATGAGTTGGCGCGAGCCCGAGTTCAGCAGTTTCACCTTAGACGCGTTGCTGGCGCTGGCTGAGTACTTTGGGCTGCCGGCTACGGTGGTGTTGACCAAGACCGACTTGGTGAGGAAACGCCAGCAGCCCAAATTCGACGCCTGGGTAAAACTGTATTCGGGCCTCGGTTACCATCTCATCTGCACCAGCACCGAGACAGGGGCCGGCTTGGATGAATTACGGACCGCTTTGCGCGGGAATGTGGTCGTGTTGGCCGGGCCGTCAGGCGTGGGCAAATCTTCGTTGTTAAATGCTGTGATACCCGGTGCGAGTCTCCGCGTGGGCGAAGTCAGTGACAAGACCGGGCGCGGTAGGCACACGACCACTGAGGTCCGCCTGCTACCCAACCCGAATGGCGGCTGGATCGCTGACACACCTGGATTCCAACGGGTCGAGCTGTCCCAGTTGGTCGGCATACGTGAGTTGCCCCGGTTGTACCGTGAGTTCACCCAGGTGCAATGTCAGTTCAACGACTGCTCGCACACGCAAGAGCCGGGCTGTGGCGTGCGCGCCGCGCTCGAGTCGCGGAAAATTGCCAGGGAGCGCTACACCTCATACCTGTTCTGGCGTGGCAGGATCACCAGCGCATTTTCAAAATGAAATATCCAGTGATGCCGCTCCGGCAACTCTGTTTGTACGCGCCGCCCCGGTCGGGCCGCTGCAGTCTTGGCAGGCACCGCTGCGCGACGATCCGGAACAATTTGTTGAGCTGGTCGTACACACGTGGTCGTTCAGCGCGGCATCCCACAGTTGGGCACGCGGCACGGCAGGCGCACCGGCGCGGCCCGAGCCCCCGAGCGCGCGTTTAGCAGCGTATGCGTAGGGCGCTT
>JANWZY010000166.1 GCA_025061935.1 Verrucomicrobiia bacterium | reverse complement strand
GCCGGAAATGACCAGCTCATCCAGGGCGTCAAACAGCGGTTCATGGCACTCGAGCAAGTTGCACACCGTCGCCGGCCAATAGTTCATCTCGACATTGATGTTGCACGTGAACTTGCTTTCCCACGGCGGGTTGAGGCTCTCGTTCCATATACCCTGCAGGTTCGCCGGTTGGCCGCCGGGCCGGCTGCTCGAAATCAAAAGGTACCGCCCATATTGGAACACGAGCACAGCGAGGCCCGGGTCGTCAGCGCTTGGCGCGCGTCGTAACCGTTCGTCTGTCGGCAGCTCGATCGGTGCGGGGCCACCGAGTTGCAACTCGACGCGCCGGAACAGCCGCTGATAGTCCGCCACATGCGCGCGCTTTAACTCGTTGTACGTTTTACCGCGTGCCCGCGAAAGAGCCGCTTTGCAACTGCTTTCGGGGTCACCCGAAACATCTTGGAAATTCTTGAAGCTGGTAGCTGCGGCCAGCAGCACAACTGCCGCGTTTGCATTTGTGACTTCGATCCATTGGCCCTCGGCGCGAGCTGTGCCGCCTTCGACCCGTAGTTCGAGTCGCGCCTCGAACCGGAGCGGGTTGGTCACGATTATGCCTGCGCGCGGGTAACGGTCGGGTAACCGCCCGCGCAGAACAAGCAACCGATCTTGTTCCGCCCTGACCACTGCATTTGAATGGGGACACTTAAAGGTGACCCTGAAGTTTAGTTGACCCGGCTGGCTCGACTTAACTCGCAGCACGATGAGCCCAGCGGGCGCACTAGCAAACGCCTCGCGCTCGAAAGTCACGTCACCGAGCCGATACCGCACTGTGGCTACAGCTTCTTCCAAATCGAGCGCGCGTTGGTAGTCGGCAGGTTCGTCGTGCCCGGCAAACTCGAAAATCACGTCGCCGAATGGTTGGTAGGGCATTTGCCGGAGCGGTACGCTCATGAACTTTTCCATGGCCAGCGCCTCGGCTTCGCGCTGTTTGCCCGCAAACAACAACTCGCGAATCTTCGGGAGGTACTCGGCCGCGCCCGGCCGCGAGTAATCCCGCGGCTCGCCGATCCACAGCGTGGATTCGTTGAACTGAATGCGCTCGGTTCTGACACCCCCAAAGACCATCGCCCCGATGCGGCCATTCCCGATGGGCAGCGCCTCGACCCATTGTCGTGCCGGTTGGCGATACCACAACATGAGTGGATGCTCCTGTTCGGGCGCGCCCAATCCGGCAGTGGCATGAAGAACCGCCCACACGCTCAGCAAGCTCGCGCAAGCGCGCCGCACCATGGTGTTTACTGTCCTAATTCGTTCACAAACAGTTAATCGTGGCGGCCCCAGCGACCCGCCTGGAAATTGCGATACTGTTAGCATGTTACAACCGAACTTCATTTTCTGGTTCATTAAATGCTTTCTCTGCACTGTCGTTATCTAATGGGACAACCTTTTCCGCACCAAAGCTGCAGCCGCGCGCCCGGAGCGGCATCTGCTGGGAAATTAAGTTGCGGCCTTGGGCGACGCCTCCGGAGCGCTTTGCAATAACCCACCACGTAAACGCAGAATTCTGGCGACTGCGACGGAGCGCAGCCCTCCAGATTGCCAAGCATTGGATTTTTAACTCATCAAGGTGCGCGTTCATTGCGCCAACTTCAGCCCAGTTATTTTAAGCGTTACCGCGAAATCGCACGGCGGCGCGGCCGGCAAATGCACTACCAGTCCATCTGGCGTATCCTGCCACGAAATCCGCCCTTTGTACCCGAGCAGTTGCACCTTGCGTATCTTGCCTTTGGCAAGCCCCGCGTTAGACGCGAGCGATTTTATGACTAACTGACGGTCGTCGGGCCACGCGAGTGCGACCGCGTACAGCGTATCACCCTTAGTAGTGAATCGGATGTCGCGGCTTGTAAACGGCTGGCGACTTGCATCCGTGAACGGGCCGGACGGCGCCTGCGTCGGCCCCTCGCCGTAAATCCGCCACGGGCGCGTGCCGTAGATGGCTTCGCCGTTGATCTTCAGCCATGCGCCGATCTCGCGCAAAATTTGCTGTTCTCGTTCAGGGATGGTCCCGTCGGCGCGCGGCCCTATGTTCAATAGCATCGCTCCGTTCTTGCTCACCACGTCAACCAACTCGTCTACAAGCTCATCCGCGTCCTTGTAAACGTGATTTGTGACATACCCCCACGAGTTCCGTGAGACCGATGTGCATGTCTGCCAAAGCCACGGTTGGACCTCGCTGAACCTGCCGCGCTCGACATCGAGCACGCCGGCGCCGCGCGGGAACGAGCAGCCTTCCCATTCTTTGAAATTGATGGCGACTTGCTTGCCCCACTCGACGGCGCGGTTGTAGTAGTACGCTGCGAACGTTTTCAGGTACGGCTGGAACACTGGCTGGTAAATCCACCAATCGAGGTAGAAGACCTCCGGCTGGTACCGGTCCACAATTTCGCAGGCGCGCAGAAGCCAATCGTCCAAGAAATCTTTATCCGGCGGCTCGGCCTGTGCTTCGGCGGTGCGCCTGTTGCTCGCGGGCCCGTACAATGCAGCGTAGTTGGTGTCGCGCACATCCGAATCGAAATACAGTCCGTTGTCGAAGTAAAACCAGTGCTCGGCCCGGTGGTAGGACGCGCCGAAGACAAGCCTGGCGGCCCGCGCCTCGCGCGCAAGTTCGCCTAACACATCGCGCCTCGGACCTTTCTTGGCCGCGCACCAATCGGTTAGCTCGCTCGCGTACATGGCGAACCCGTCGTGATGCTCAGCGACAGGCACGACATACCTTGCGCCAGATTCTTTGAACAGGCGCAGCCATGCGCGTGGATCGAATTTTTCGGCTTTGAACATCGGCACGAAATCTTTGTATCCGAACTGCTTGTGCGGGCCGTAGGTGGCCAAATGATGCGCGTATTCAGGTGTGCCAGGGATGTACATGTTCCGCGGATACCACTCACTGCCGAATGCAGGTACTGAATACACCCCCCAATGGACAAACAGGCCGAACTTCGCGTCTTGGTACCAACGTGGCGGCCTGAACAGGTTTGTAATCGTAGCCCAATCTGGCTTGAAGGGCCCGCGATTGGCCACCTTCTCGATTTCAGCGAGCCGGCGCGCGACCTCCTGCCTACTTACCGGTGAGACCCAGGGCAGCCGCACGTTCCACACCTGTTGAGTACCCACTTTGAGCAAGTAGTCTAAGTCCTTCTTCGATGCGACAAACACTGTGCCATGCTTCAGTCCCGGTGGGAATGTCATTTGGGCCGTCACGTCCGTGAACGTTTTGAAGTCGCGCGTCTTCATTGCGCAGTATTGCTTGTCCCGGTACGCCTCGAAATAGACCAGCCATTCGTCGCCGAGCTTTAGCCCGCACGGGCCTTCAGTGAACGGCGCCGTGAGGTTGGTGGAGACGTCACGCCACGGTCCGAGCGGCGAATCACTGAACGCGACGCGAATGTTCCGTTGCGGCCGGGTGTTGTCCTTGAACAGCAATACATACCGGTCACCGTCCTTCAAAATTTGGCCGTCAATCACGCTGAACCCGGGGTCGAAGAACAATTTCGTCGGGGCGAACGTTTTAAAATCGCGGGTGGTGGTGAAGTACAGCCTGTGGTTGTTCGTTCGCGGCTCGAGTCCTTCTGGGAACCGGCCTGGGATGGTCGAAGCCCAACAGATGATGAACTGCTGTTCGCGTTCGTCATAAAACAGCTCCGGAGCCCACACGTTGACCGTGTCCGGCTCGTGCGTCATCACGGGAATCCACTGTTGCTCGGACCAATGCACCAAGTCCTTGCTCGAGGCGTAACCGAACCCGTGCTCGGTATGCCACGAACAAGTCCAGACCAGGTGCCAAGTGCCGTCCGGGCCGCGGCAAATGCTCGGGTCGCGCATGATTTTTTGCCGGCCCACGTTCGCCTTGAGGAACAGCCCGGGCACATTGCTCCAGTGGTACCCGTCGAAGCTGTACGCGAACCGCAATCCGTCCTGTTCCGGCTCCTTGAATGTTGCAAAAAGGTAAACCGGTGCGTGTGCATCGTTAATGCCGGACTGGGCGTTTGCACACGCTGCCATGGCGCAAAGCCAAATGACTGCAGTGGCGCTTCGAACCAGCAGCTTCATGCGCATAGTTTGCACAAGTATCCAGCCGAAGGCCATGCGAAAGAGGATGCCTTTGCCAGTGCGCCCACCCCAGATTTGGGGAGCGCATGAGAAAACCCTAGCCCGGCAGTTGTTGCTGCAAAACTGGTTGAACCTTTCACAACTGCGTAACCCTTTTCGTGCTGTTACATTAACACCCGGTTTTGAGCCCGGTGTCAAAGGCGCCGGCGGCGAGCCGGTTCGGCGGCTTGGCTCGGTGGCATACAACTCGTAGGTTCGCGCCAGTATTCACCAGTCTAAAGCCCGGTGTGAACGAAGAGCCGCTGCACGCTATTGCGAATCTCGACGTAAACCTTAATGCCGGGCTAGGAAAGCACGCACCGGCGCCAGTCCAACTGCGCCAGTGTCGCAGAGCGAATGTCGCTTGCCTGTGAGATTTTGTTGGTACTGGTCTCGCAGTTTTCTTGGCTCCGTTCTTGGCTCCGATTGGCGTCGCAGACCAGGATAAAGACTGTTGCCTGCGTGGCTTTACCCGGCTTCTTCGCCAACCAAAGTTTGGGCGGTCCTCCAATTTCAGTTAGCTCGCTTGGTCGGCGGCCACTCGGACAAAAATACCCCACAGCTTGATTGGTATCCGTGGGCACAGGTGGCAAATTGCAATTGCTTAGCTTAACGGTTCATCCACCAGAGCGCACCGTTCAATACCGCAGCAAAACTCACCCAAGTTAAATACGGGAAGAGCAGTGCACCCGACAGCTTGTTCACGCGCCAAAACATCGCTAATGTCGCGGCCAGCACTGTAAACAGCAGCAGAACACCCACAAATGCGGCGCCGGGGCTACGTAACCCAAAGAAAAGCACCGACCAGAGAAGATTGAGAAGCAGTTGCACGGCGAAGGCTATGAGCGGTTTAGATACCCGCTCCGTCTTGCGCTTGCGCCAGACCAGCCATGCCGCTGTGCCCATAAGAATGTACAGGGTCGTCCAAACCGGCCCGAACACCCAGTTGGGCGGCGTCCAGCTCGGCTTCCGCAACTGCGGGTACCACGTTTCAACCGACGTAGCGGTGACTGCGCCGCCAGTCGCGCCGACGCCCAAGCACGTTCCGATGAACAAGATTAAACCGACCAGTTGGATGGCTCGCTCACCTGCAGCTTTGGTGGCACTCATCTCGACGGCCTTTACAATTCAGCCGCACTGCGCCTTGTGCCGCAGCGCATGGTCAACCAGCACGAGTGCGGTCATCGCCTCGACGATAGGTACAGCACGTGGCAGCACGCACGGGTCGTGGCGTCCTGTCATTTTGATGGTCGTGTTGTGGAGCTGCTCGTCCACAGTTTGTTGCGCGGTCCTGACGGTCGAAGTCGGCTTGAACGCGACGCGGAAATAAATCGTTTCGCCGTTCGATATGCCGCCTTGGACGCCCCCCGAGTAATTTTTGAGTGTCCGGACTTTTCCGCCTCTAATTCTGAACGGATCGTTGTGTTCGGAGCCGGTCATGAGTGTGCCTGCGAACCCGGAACCGATCTCGAACCCT
This sequence comes from Verrucomicrobiia bacterium, assembly GCA_025061935.1. GTDB lineage: Bacteria > Verrucomicrobiota > Verrucomicrobiia > Limisphaerales > DTLC01 > DTLC01. Next base: position 1,069 of record JANWZY010000166.1, on the reverse strand, counting down.
TTCGTAGCAGGCAGACTCAGCATGGCCTTGGCGAGGTCGGCTTCTAATTTATCGAAGACCGGGTCGCCCCAACCCGGCGGCACGCCGCGCGCAACGCATTCGACGACGCCGCCCACGCTGTCGCCGCGCGCGCGCATGCGCTCGATGAGCCGGATCATTTCGGCCGCCGCGCGCTTGTCCGGGCAACGCACCGGGTTCGACTCGACCTGTTTCAATGTGACCTTTTCGGGGTCAACCTCTGCCACAATCCGCTGGACCTGTTTGACATACGCAAGCACTTCGACGCCGTAATGCATGCGCAGGATTTTCTTTGCAATTGCGCCTGCGGCCACGCGCCCAATTGTCTCACGCGCGCTGGCGCGGCCGCCACCTTGCCAGTTACGGATGCCATATTTGGCGAAGTACGTGTAGTCCGCGTGCGACGGGCGGAACTTTGTGCGCAGCTCTTGATAATCTTCCGGGCGCGCGTCTTCGTTCTTGACCCACATGCAAATCGGGGTGCCGAGCGTTTTGCCCTCGAACACGCCTGAGAGTATGTGTACCGTGTCGGTTTCTTTGCGGGGGGTGACAATGCCCGATTGGCCCGGCCTGCGCCGGTCAAGCTCGGCCTGAATATCGGCTTCGGTTAAAGGCAGGCGCGGCGGGCAGCCGTCCACCACGACTCCCACGCCGCCGCCGTGCGACTCGCCCCAGGTGGTGATCCTGAACAAATGGCCAAACACGTTGCCCATGCCGCTAGTGTCGTGCAAAGCGGCGACAAGGTCAAATCTACGCTCAGAAATCGGTGCTTCTGACACGAATTTTGCGCGGCGGCCACTCGTTAACGCGCCAGCGGCCGCCATCCGAAAATTAGTTTTGGGAGTCCATCGGGCATGGCTTTCCATTCCCGGCTTTTAGGCATGCGCTGCCCCGACGAGAGCACGGGTGCAGGCGATCGCTGCTGGAGTGCGCGTTTTCTGATTTGGCTGTTGGGGTTCACGAGAGTCAACAACTCGTGTTCGTGATGGCCGCGTTTAAGTTCGCCACGCTTGCTGGCTGAGGCACTGCAAAACCGTTTCAACGGTTTTAC
>JANWZY010000165.1:6451-6681 GCA_025061935.1 Verrucomicrobiia bacterium | reverse complement strand
CAGCTTAGCTGGATCCGGCCAAGACCATGTATGGACGAGGTTGTCGGAATCGATGTAGGCGGGACGCAGATCAAGCTAGCCGTGTTCACCCCTGACGGGCGGGCGACACGCAAATGTACGTGCCCGACCGAAGACGGGCTACTTAACGGGGTACCAAAATTTGCTCTTACTGTGCGCAAAATGCTCGCTGAGTTTGCGCCACGCCAGTGCCGAGTCGCCATCGCTGCGCC
>JANWZY010000165.1:0-6441 GCA_025061935.1 Verrucomicrobiia bacterium | reverse complement strand
CACGGGCGGGGGATCGAGTTCCAACCGGGGAAACTGCCCGGCCTTGAACGCCTCGATTGGACGGATGTGCTTGACTGGCCTACGCCCGTGCCGGTGTTGAACGACGCGCATGCTGCATTATTGGGCGAGGCGTGGCAGGGGGCCGCAGCGGGTTGCCGGCACGCGATTTTGCTCACGCTCGGAACCGGGGTGGGCGGAGCCGTACTGGCCGACGGCAGATTGCTAACAGGCGCAATAGGCCGCGCTGGCCACCTCGGGCATGTGTCGATTCAAGACACTCCGGATCGTAGCATTTTCGGCACGCCCGGGTCGCTTGAAGCGGCCATAGGGAACTATACCGTCGGTGCACGCAGTGGTGGCAGGTTCGCCACCACAGAAGCGCTGGTTGAAGCTTACGCGCAGGGCGATAGCCACGCCGCAGCAGTATGGCTGGCGTCTGTGCGCGCACTGGCGCGCGCGATCACGTCGTTCATCAATATTTTCGATCCTGAGGTCGTGATCATTGGTGGTGGGATAGCGCGTAGCGGTCCGCTTCTGTTCGAGCCGCTGAACCGGTTCCTCGACGAAATGGAGTGGCGCCCGGGCGGGCACCGCGTGCGGATTCTACCGGCCGCATTAGGCGAATGGGCCGGCGTGTATGGTGCAGCCCGCGTGGCGTTGGGAAAATAACGGTCCACGAGCGCTGCGCCCTCACATCACGAATGGGTCACGTAGCCGCACTTGCCAAAGCGCAGGTGGGCCAGGGACTGGTCATACATGCCTTCCACGTTTTCACAAACGTGGCTACGGTTATCTATACGTAGCCGCGCTTGTTAAAGCGCGGGAGAGTGCCGTGCCCTAGCACTCGGCTGGCCTGACGAGGTTACGCCCGTGGTGGTTAGCGCCGCGAGGCGCGGCAGACCCTAGCCCGCCACGTCAGAGGTGGGTAAAAGTGCTCGTTACCAATGTCAAAGTCCGGACAAGGAGGCCAGACCCGGTGCGAGGCGTTTCTCCAATCGGGTACATTCGGGGCGTGCTGGGCGAGGCGCCAAGGCCGGCCCTGCCGAGAAGCTCATGGTTGAGGTTGGACCTCTTCGGCCGAAAGCACTAGCCACACCTATGCGCGCTCGGGTGCTTTCGACAGAATCCGGTTGAAATCGTATTCTGGCTTGCGCGGTTTGCGCCGGAGCAACGCGTTGGCTTGAGGGTCATCAACGAACTTTTCTTTAGTTACGTCCCACGTCAGCTTTCGGTTGAGCTTCATTGCCACCCAAGCGGCGAAGCACGCTTCGAGCGTGCGCACGGCGTGCTCGACTGGCGCGACCGGGTCGCGTCCCGCGGCCACGGCTTCCAGCCAATTCAGATAGTGGTCTTGGCTGGGCGGCCAGCGGATTGCGTTTGGGCCGAGCGGCTCGAGTAGCTTCGGGTCGCTGGCGCGCAAGGCGCCCTTGCGGTCGGCCTGCTCGGGCGCGTTCGGGTCGCTGCTGGTTACGCGTGCGCTGCCGCGCGTGCAAAATATCCACCCCTCGGTGCCTTCGAAGTGCACGCCGTTCTCGAACTTGTCGTCGAGTACGACCAGCACGCCATTTGGGTAGCGCATGTCCACGTGGTAAGTGGTATGCACTGTCCAGACGTCGTTCGTCATGAACATAGCGGTCGCTTCGATTGTTTTCGGCCCGCCGTTCTCTTGGCCCATCGCCCATTGTGCGATATCCACGTGGTGCGTGCCCCAGTTGGTAATCATACCCAGGCCAAAATCTTCAGTTGTGATCCAGCCTGGTCGCCCGAAGTTGTCTTGGGGGTGGACCCGGTCTTCCATGTATGGCTGTTCTGGTGCTGGGCCGAGCCAGCGCTCGAAGTCCAGGTTCGCTGGCACCGGTTGCGGCGCGGGCGGTTTGCCCTTGGGCCTGTCCAGGCCGATGCCGATACGAATCGTTTTGAGTGTGCCTATGCGTCCGTTCCGCACAAGCTCGCTCGCAGTGCGGAATGATGACCACGGTTTCTCCGACCGCTGTTGCGAGCCGGTTTGCAGTACCACCTTTTTGGCGCGCACAACTTTTCGGAGCGCGATCGCCTCAGCAACATCGTATGTGATTGGTTTCTGCACGAAGAGGTGTTTGCCTGCCAATGCGCCTTCGATTGCGATCAGCGCATGCCAGTGGTCGGGAGTACTTACCACAATAGCGTCAATATCGGGCCGGCTGAGCAGTTCGCGGTAGTCGTGATAGACCTGTACGGCCACGTCGGCTTCGCCAGCCGCCTTGTAGAACTCGATCACCCGTTGTTTCGCCAGTGCGGCGCGCTTTTTGTCCACGTCGCATACTGCGACCACGCGCGCCAGCTTATGCGCCATGACGCCTTCCATATCTTCGCGGCCCATGCGGCCGCATCCGATTTGCGCCACTTGAATGCGGCTGTTCGGGCCGGGGGCGGCAAACAGCCCCCGCGGCATTATGTTTGGCAGCACGATCAACCCGGCCGCGCCGCCAAGTGCGGTTCTGATGAAACTGCGGCGTGAATGCGCGTTCATAGTACGCGTTGCAGTTGAAACTGTGGGTCAGTCCAGCGCCCGGAGTTTAATGTTGCGGAACCAAACCTTGAGTCCTTCTTTCGTTTTATCTTTTCCAACGCTGTGGACCTGGAGCGCGATAAATCCCCGTTGGTTCATACTGTCGGTGATCCGCGCCCGCGGCTCGCCGTTAAGCCAGGTTTGTATCTCTGGCCCGACGGCGCGAACTCGTAAATGGTTCCAGTCGTTGGTTTTGCTGAGCCTAAGGCCCTGAAGCGTGAACGCGTTTGATTCGCCACCGAGCGCGCCTGGGTACAGCCACCCGCGCCGCGCCTCGTCGTAAATGCCGGCCGACCACCACCGGTTCCGCGCCGGTTCCAAATCGATCTCGACCTGGTAGCCATGTACGCGGCCAGCAGGAATTTTGATTTCTTTACCCCCGACTTCGACCGTTGTATTTGTCTCGTAGCACTGGCTCCGGATCTGCACGCCCGAGTTGAGTGCGGGATCAACTTTAAACTCAAGCTCAAGCTCGAAATCTCCGAACTCTTTTTCCGTGCACAGGAAACTGTTCGGCGTATCGAGCACGGCCGAGCCAACAATCGCGCCGTTCTCGACGCTGAATTTTGCATTCCCTCCGCGTTGGACCCAGCCGGCCAGGTTCGTGCCATTAAAGAGTGGGGTCCATCCGTCCTGTGCCATGAGGCAGTGCACAAACACTGCCGCGTAAATCAACGCCGCGAGGCCGTACCGGTGCAGCAGGCGCAATGGCTCAGTGTGTTGCATATTCACGTGCGCCTTTTACGCCTTTCGCGGGCTCGAGGCAACTGATTTTTTGATGCGCATCTGCACGAGCGTTTCAGGCACGCTTGTGCGCTGGGGCCCAGCAACTTGGCACGGGTTCGCTGCACTGCGTTTTTATCGCGCGGAGTTTAAGCCTGCGCGCTTCCCGGATGGCTCGGGCGCTTGCACTTGACCGGCCCGAGCGCACCAGGCTAGGTTCCAAGGCAAATTTAGATGCAACGTGTCCGGGTCAGCATTGCTGTGGGATTCGCTTCTACGGCGCTGGCTTTGGCGCAAGGCCAGTTGGTCAATGGCTTGCGCGCGGTCGTAAGCGATTCAGTTATCACAGATTACCAGGTACGCGCGAGCGCGGCGCCGGCGATAGATTTACTCCGTGCGCGGTTGGGTGCGCGCAGCGACGAGTTCCAGAAGCAAGCGGCAAGGACGCTTACCGACGCGCTCGAGCAGTTGGTCGAGCGGCAGTTGATCCTGCATGAGTTCAACACCAGAGGCTACACGTTGCCAGAGAAGGTCATTGACGACGTAGTCGAGGCGCGGATCAGAGAACGGTACGGTGACAGGGCTACATTCGCGCGTACACTCCGCGCTGAAGGTATGACCCTGGAAAGGATGCGGCGCCAGGTACGGGAGCAGATTATTGTGAACGCGTTAGTGGAGAAAAACGTTTCTTCGCAATTGATCGTATCCCCCTACAAGATCGAGGCCTACTACCGTGAGCACCAGGAGCAATTCAAAGTGCCCGAACGGGTCCGGCTCCGATTGATCGTATTGGACAAGACCTCTGCCGCCACATTCGAGGAGCGCAAAGCTCTCGGGTGCGAGATTTTGGCCAAGCTTAAGGGTGGCGCGTCGTTTACCGAGCTGGCCTCGATTTATTCGACCGGGCCGCATCGGGCGCGCGGCGGCGAATGGGGCTGGGCCACGCGCACCGAATTGTTCAAGGGCCTGTCCGATATCGCCTTCACACTCGAGCCGGGCAAGCCCGGGCCGTTAATCGGCTACTCTGGGCAGCCGACAGACTATCAAATCTGCCTTTACGACGAGCATGGGCAGCCGACGCTGGTACGGCGATTCGTCACCGACCCCGAGACAAAAAAGGAGTCCATGGTCGAAGAACGCGCGTGCGAGGGTACCGCCGCGGAGACGAATTCTTTACCGGGCGAGGTGTTTTACATCGTGCTTGTAGAGGAGAAGGCGCCGGCGCACGTCAGACCGCTGAACGAAGTCAGGGACGAGATCGAAAAAACGCTGCTTGCGCAGGCGCAAGATGCCTTGCGGAAAAAGTGGATCGAAAAACTCCGCGCGAAAACATTTGTCAGGTATTTTTAGCCCTTTTTCCTACACGGCGCCAGCTTTGCCCCACCCAAAAAGAGCATCTACGCCGCTGAAGCCGTTGCGCCAAGTAACAACGGCGAAGCGCATCAATTGCAACAGCTAACGATGTTTGAACGAACTTTAAAGCCCTGCTGTTCTGCCGATATGAATCGCGTTGCGCCGACCGCGCCCGCCAAATAGTGTTTCGGGGTATATGTTTGAGGGGCGAATTCTGCCAAACCAATGTCATTTGGCAGCGATGATGGTTGTTTTTCGCCCAGGTTTTTGCCAGGAGGGTAAGGCTGGTCGATAATAATCAAAAGTCGCTGAGTATGGAGCCAATAGATCACCCACACGGTTCGGCAGGTGAAACGCCGGAAAAGCGACGGTCCAAGCGCCCCGTGAAACGCGCAGCGCGCAGCAAGTCAACTGCTGGTGCAAGAACCGGCAGTACACGGGCCCCGCGGCGCCGTGCCAAGTCTCGCAAAGCTAAAACTAAAGCGGCTGAACCAAGCCCGAGTTCCGCGCCGCGTCGTCGCGCGCGCCGTAGGCCCGGTACAGACATCCCGCCGGTGCTTCTTGAGGGGGATCTACCGCCAGCGGAGTTTGCAGGACCGAAACCGGGTACCGGACCTGCAGAGCCAACGCATTTGCATGGCGAAGCCTTTGCCACCGAAGCGCAGCTTGGTCGGCTCGAACCAGAAGGCACTCATGAACTAATGCTTGTACCGCGCGACCCCCGCAGCTTGTACGCGCATTGGGACTTGAGCAGTCGGCAGCGCCTCGACTACGCCGCCCGCTCCGCCGACAGTTGCCTCGAACTCCGCGTGTATGATGGTTCGGTCGCCGGCAAACTGGTCGCCACGGCAAAGCACGCGCCAACCGTATTCCATTGTTTTATCGCCGTCCCGTCTGGTGGGAAAAAATACCAAGCCGAGCTTGGCTACACTGACAAGTCAGGGCACTGGCATCGTATCTCTGTTTCGGGCGTGGTCCTCACACCGCCGGAGGAAATGGCGGCGCCTGCGGGCCCCGCGACTCCAGTCGCACCGGCAACCCTGCAGCCGACAGAATCAATACAAAGAACGAAGATTGACCTTCGCACGCTCGAAGCTACCGAGATTGCGGCCGAGCCCCAACCGCCAAAGCACGCCGTCCATCAGGTCGCTGAGTCGCTCCGCCGGGAACAAGCTCAGGTCAGTGAAGCGCAGCCATTACAGTTCCGCCTAGTCGAGACTCCACCGAAGTCTGAGTCTATATCTACCAGTCCCGAAGGCGTCGAGTCCGTACCGATTCCACTGGGCATATCCAGCGAGATGCTTGGCGAAGCGGCGCCGCCACCAGCCTGGTTTAACGTTAACGTGGAGATGGTTGTCTACGGGAGTGCCGAACCAGGCGCTAAAGTGACCTTGGGTGGCGTGCCTGTTAGCATGCGACCAGACGGCACTTTTAGCTGTCGAGTGGCGTTGCCTGACGGCGAACACGAACTGGTGGCGGAGTGTATTTCTGCGGCCGGGCATGAAAAGCGGAGGGTTCACCTTCGGCTGACCCGAGCAACCCTTTACAACAAAATCGCTGTTTGAAAATCCCGGACAAAACGGTCTGAACCAATCGGGACTCGAGTAAAAAACCACGCATTCGGATTCGGATGCATGTCCGCATCGGTGCCATATAGAGGTTTGCATTAAATCGCAAAGTTTTTCTGCGGCTTTTTTAGCATCCAACTTGTCTTGCAGGCGTAAAACCGTCGAAACAGTTTTGTGCGGCAGTGCAGGCATTTCGTTAGTCTGAGGTACGGATTAATAAAAACGCAACTTTGGGTCTGACGCGGATGA
>JANWZY010000164.1 GCA_025061935.1 Verrucomicrobiia bacterium | reverse complement strand
ACAGGCCCAGCATGTTTTGAGCTGTGTACCACCTGAGTTTCGGGCCTTCATTGGTATCGAACCAGGATCAACTGGGGCCAGCCGCGTCATCGCCTTCTGCCCCGCGCGTGCCGCCGGGGTAGCCCTCGGCTCGGACTCGCACCGGCGCCATCGCGCTGAACCGCACTAAAAAATGACTGCCTGCGCACGGACCGGGCTGGGCGTTTGGACGGAATCCCGTTCACCTGTCCGGGGCGGCCAATTGTGTATGTTTTTGTGCCTGTAGGCGCCGAATGGAACTTTGGTTTCCGATCGGTGCCCGGACCTCTACCATTTTCATGATGCGTCACGCAACTGGCGCCCCAATGGACTTCAATTAACCCACCACCACGCATTCGGCGCCGCCGGGCACTTCAGACCTGACTTTGCCGCGGGGGGGTGAGATAAACCACTCCTAGCACCGGCTTGGCTCGGCACAGGATCGGGGAACGCCACCGGACACAACAGACAATGGCCGACCAACGTGGGTCGTGGGTTAGTCGGAAGCCGATCTATCCTGGGGCCTAGTCAGGGATGGTAGAAACGATTGCCAGCCAGATTCGCGGATGGCGCGGACTAGCCGGTGGATGTCGGGTCTTGCGTTGACGGGTGCGTTTGTAAATTCGCCGGCACCGCAGCCACGCGCGAGTGCAATTTCAGTCGTCAATTCCAGGACTTGTCCGTGGGGGTTAATCTTGACGCCCAACATAGGGCGTTACGCACGGTGTTTTGTAACCTGAGTGCTCGATAATTCATGGGACTGGAAAGGCAAAGCACTCCCCCGAAATGCAGGCCACTTAATGTATAGCGGCGTGCCCGGCGGCGCGGTGTTAAAACGCCCCCGCAACCCAAAATTTTTGTCCCACCTGGGACAAAATTTTTGTAAGTGATCGGGCCGCGCTGCAGAGACCGAAGCCGCGCGTGGCCGGGACGATTTTTGCGCCAGTTTGCCCGAATAGCCGGATTTGTTTATGTGCCGCCAAGTGGCCGTAGCACCATGCCGTTGGCTTGTGCGGCGTGAGGTCTGTTCGGATTCATTATGCATGTAGTGTCAAATTGACCGAACGGCCTGACGGTTTACGCTGACCGGTGCCCGCGTTTATTGGAACTGCATACTCGGGTTTAGCAGCAAGCACGTTCCGAAGTATTCCAGATTTCAAACTTTGAACTGTGCTTGCTCTTGGCACCGGGCCTTCGAACCGGTGAAAGTTGGGCAAGTCAAACCCCGGAGCTGCTTCAGCGGTTTTAACACTGTGCCACAACAGACCCGGCGCCTCGATTCTACCAAGCTCAAAGGCCTGGTGTTAATGAAATTGCGGCGAAATGCCCTGGGGGGGGGGGTACTTGCTTTTTTGCCGGAGTTTCCCTTCGCGGGGCGCGCGAATGGCCGGCTCTGGCAGGTCAGATGCGCACGGCCCAAGCCGCGCACACTTTGTGGCTACCCGTTCCGGCACTCCGGGTGTTATCATTTTAGCTGGCATCGAATTAGCTCGCCAAATGCGCGGCAACCAGGTTATTTGGTGTGCAGGAACTTTTTGAAGCCCGGCAATGAAGGTTACTGAGGCACTTGTTGCTGAGCATGTAGTCCTTCACAACATGTTCGACTACATTGAACGGGTCCTGCCCACAGTCCGCACCGTGGCCGAGGTAAGACTGCTGGCGGCATTGATAGAAGGTGTCCTAATCGAGCACGCGCGCGCAGAAGAGTCACTTCTGTTCGGTCCGTTGGCACATTGCCTCGAACAGATCGGGCAACGCGACACATTTGAACTCGAGCACCACGAGATTGATGCTTGCCTGAGTGCAGTGGCAAGAGCGCGAAGCATCCGCGAAGCGCGCCGCCTTCTGAATGCGGCAATCGTGGCGTGCCGAAACCATTTCGACCACGAAGAACGCGTGGTCTTCCCGCTGGCCGAGCGTGTTATGAAAGGCGAAACGCTTGCCAAGCTGGGGGCGGTTTGGACAAAACAACGCGAGGCCGCAGTCGCTTGACGTAACGAGCTGTTTGGCGATTTTGGACGGCATGCGCATTTGTCGGGATTGGGGTCCTCGGCCTTTCTAGCCCATGGCACTCGGCTATTGACCGGAGAGTGTGCAGCTTCTGCATCAACGCTTGGGTTCGATCCGACGATCGTGCGCAAAACCCGAACGCACGCCGATTGCGCACTGCCTGCGATTGCCTGGGTTCTATGGCGACCCGCAAAGTGAGCAACGTAAAGTTACCAACGGGCTTGAGCCTGGTGAATAACGGAGACGGGCCACTAGCCGTTTCAACAGTTTTGCGCCCGCAACCCAAGCCGGTAATACGGTTTGCTGCTGTCTGAAACGCTTTACACCCAGCTGAACCCGGTCGGCGATTGAGCCGTATGAAATGCGTTACGTAGATGTGCAACGCTCTGTGACTGCGCCGCTGACAGAACGGTATTCCATTATGCCGGGCATGTGTTGGGGTTGATGGCTGGCGCCAAGTCACGGGTCTGAGCTGCCCCAGACAGCTTTGCAGTTGAGGGCGGTTCCGGCACTCCCATTACTGGAGCTGGGGTGCTGACGGTGGACAAAGGTTAAAGTCCAAAATGTTCGGGCTAAGTACACGCGCTGGCAAAGGGCGACACCCGGGTTTTGCTTAATCAGATCGGACTTAACCCCGCATCCCTAATCATTTGCAAATCCAATTCCACTGGTCGGTTCGGCGTGGTCAGATAGTTCCCCACCATCAGACCGCTCGCGCCGGCCATAAAAATCCAGGACTGCAGGTCGCGCAGGTTCACAGCGCGCCCACCGGCTATGGTGATTTCTCGATCGGGCAAAACAAACCTGAAGCACGCGATTGTGTGCAGTGCCTCGATCGGCGTCGGTGGCGCCGTGCCCTCGAGCGGCGTGCCAGGAATCGGATTCAAGATGTTAATTGGCACCACGTCCGCGCCCAGTTCCCGGAGCGCTAAGGCAAGCTCGCACCGGTCGCGACGCGTCTCGCCCAGACCGATAATGCCACCGGCGCATACTGCAATGCCCGCTGCCTTCAGGTGCCTGATCGTTTCGACCCTGTCCGCATATGTGTGTGTGGTGCAAATCCGTGGAAAAAACGAAGGCGCCGTTTCAAGATTGTGGTTGTAACACGTCACGCCAGCAGCTTTCAATTTTTCGGCGATCTTTCGGTTTTTGATCATCCCGAGCGAGGCATGCGGCTCGACCCCATACTCCAGACTCAGAAGCCTAAATTTTTCGCAAAGCTCCTCCAACACGGGGCCTTCCTTCACCTCTGGCCATGCGGCGACAAGCCCGAGCGCGCGCACGTTATTTGTTCGCGCCTGATCCGCCGCCTTTTTAAGCGTCGTGTTGTCAACCACCCCGTAGCGCGGCGATGGCGCCTTGGAATGCGCCGACTGCGCGCAAAACTTGCAGTCTTCCGGGCAACCACCAGCCTTGATGTTCACTATTGAGCAGAGCCGGATGTTGTTGCCTTTGTACCGCGTACGAATCTGATTTGCCCAATAAAGAACATCATGAATCGAGCCGGCTGGATCGAGCTCGAACAGCCACGCAGCCTCTTCGCGTGTTAGCAATTCGCCATCGAGCACCTTCGCGGCCAGCTCGGCCACTCGCTGACGGACTTTTGCGTCAACCTCGGTCGCTGTCATTGTTGACAAGCTATTTCCCCAGCTGCAACGCCGCAAGACATTAGGTAATCGGAACGCTTCCGCGTCGAAGCGTGCTTCAGCATCGGTTGGCAGACACTTGCGAAGTGGCGCCGGTGCGCGGAACTGCGATCTAAGCCATTCGCGGCCGATAAATTCCGGGCGAAGCGCGAGCGCCGCAAACGCTATTGGTCCAGCCGGCGCGGCGACGGCTGATGAAGTTTCACCGCTGGCCCTTATTTTCTTCATTTCCCGGGCCTCCGTATGCGGCGCTCAAACCGATTTGAGCGTATGGGGGGCGGTTTACTTATGGCGTTGTTAACTGCTCACTATCGTTTTTGCCGTCGCGCATATGGTGGAGGAATCGCGTAGGAACCCGACCCCAAAGCTGGGCCGAAGGGCTTCGGCACCGTATTGGCGAGCCGTTGGAATGGCCGTCGGGGGAGTTGATCTTAAGTCTCTGGGCCCGGTTGCTTGCCTCAAGACCCCGTTCCGAGTGTAAAACCCCGTAATTGTGCCCGGGCCAAGTCTTCCGAGGCTGCTTTTCGTTTCCAACTCGCATGAACCCTCCGGACTGCGCTTTTTGGCCTATGTGTGCTGGTTGGTGCTTATACGAGCGTGGATCGGCCACATTAGACCGGTATTCGGACATCAGACTACTGGCTCCAAATCTAGAGCAATTAGGCGGTGCGGATCGGCCCGGGCACCCAAGTACGGGCGCCGTTCGCAGCGGCGAGCGGCGTTCCTTTGCCGCTTGGAAGTCGTTCATTTGCAAAGGCTTGGCTGGCTTTTTAGGGGTTCTCGCCAAAACGCAAAGGCCGCACTTCTAAAAAAGTTACAAATCAGCGCTTGACGCCGATTTGTTCTACCCTAAAACTAACCGGCCATTTTGCGTTTGTCGGGGGCAAAGTGCCCCGACGAAAGTTGCAAATTGGCTGATTACTGCTAGAGTTGACAAAACTACGTAACTAAACATGGCGAAAGCGTTCGCGAACATAAAGAAGATCGAGTACGAAGGCCCGAATTCGCGCAATCCACTCGCGTTCAGGCATTACAACCCCGACGAGATCGTCGAGGGCAAAAAAATGAAGGACCACCTGCGTTTTGCGGTGGCTTATTGGCACACATTCAGAGGCACTGGCGCTGACCCGTTCGGCTTAGGAACGGCCATTCGTCCGTGGGACGACGGCACCGCGTCGCTCGAAAATGCCAAGCGACGCGTCCGTGTCGCATTCGAGTTCATGGAGAAACTCGGCGTGCCGTTTTACACGTTCCACGATCGCGACGTTGCGCCCGAGGGCAAAACGCTGCGCGAGACTAACAAGAACCTCGACGCAGTGGTTAAGGTCATGAAAGAGGAGCAGGAGCGGACGGGCATCAAGCTCCTCTGGGGCACGGCAAACTTGTTCTCACACCCGCGTTACGTGCATGGCGCGGCGACAAGCTGCAACGCAGACGTCTTCGCTTACGCTGCCGCGCAAGTGAAGAAAGCGCTCGAAGTCACACACGAGTTGGGTGGCGCAGGCTACGTTTTCTGGGGCGGACGCGAGGGATACACGACGCTGCTCAATACCGACATGAAGCGTGAGCTTGACCACTTGGCCAAGTTCCTGCACATGGCAGTCGAGTACAAAAAGCAGCTCGGATTCAAAGGCCAGTTCTACATCGAGCCGAAGCCGAAGGAACCGACCAAGCACCAGTACGATTCGGACGCGGCAGCATGCCTGAACTTTTTGCGACAGTACGATCTGCTTCCACACTTCAAGCTCAATATTGAGACCAACCACGCCACGTTGGCAGGCCACACTGTCCAGCACGAGCTTGAAGTAGCAGGTGCAGCAGGCGTGCTCGGCTCGATTGATGCTAACATGGGTGATGACTTGCTCGGTTGGGACACAGACCAGTTCCCGACCAACATTTATCTCACCACGCACATAATGCTCGTGGTGCTGAAGTACGGCGGGTTCACCACGGGCGGGTTTAACTTCGATGCCAAAGTACGGCGCGAAAGCTTCGAGCCGATTGATTTGTTCTACGGTCACATCGGCGCAATGGACGCCTTCGCGCGCGGACTGAAAATAGCCGCAGCCATTCGCAAAGACGGGCGTCTGGCAGAGTTCATCCGCCAGCGCTACAGCTCTTGGGACACCGGCATAGGCGCCAAAATCGAGCAGGGCAAAACAAACTTTGTCGAGCTTGAAGCCTACATGCTCAAAAAAGGCGAGGCGGCGCCGAACACGAGCGGACGACAGGAACTGTTGGAAAACATCATCAACGAGTTCATCTGAACCAGCGCGCGGCCTACACAGGCCTGCGTATCTGCTCAAATTCATAATGGATAGACTGGTGTGATGCCGGCGGCCGGCGGACTCAACGCCGGCCAACTCCTTCCCGAAAGAAGAGGGTGCCGCGGACAGCTCCCGGCACCCTTTCGTTTTCTGCCCCAGCACGGTCAAGGCCGGATTCGTTCCTCGTCGCGTCGGCCCCCGCGCAGCACCGGTGCAGACGACCGATTTTCGCTTGGTTTTGAGCCAGCGAAACGTGCTCGACGCATTGAAGGGCGCTTTATAAACTTACGGGCTGAACCTCGCTCCCAACCAATGAGTTATACAACTCGATACTTGCAGTCGGAGCTGGCAGCCGGCGGGGTCGAAGTCAGCGTACTCGTCAACTGCATGATCCAGGACGCGATCCGCCTCGATGCCAGCGACCTGCACGTCGAACCGTGGGAAAACACAATCGCAGTACGCGCACGCGTCAACGGCGTGCTTGCAGAGATAGCGCACCTCCCCCTGGAGCTAATGGACAAGATTTCCACGCGGTTTAAAGTGATTGCCAATCTTGTGACCTACCAGACCGGCATGCCCCAGGACGGCGCGGCAGTCTGCGGGCCGGAACTCGATAATGTCCACTTGCGAATTTCCATTTTCCCGACCACGCGCGGCGAAAAAATCGTAGTGCGAATTTTCGACCCGCGCGACCGCAGGTTCGACCTAGACACACTCAATTTCGATGAACACACGCTCAAAGGCCTCAAACGGTTGCTTCGCCGGTCAAGAGGGTTGCTGCTCTTTACCGGCCC
>JANWZY010000163.1 GCA_025061935.1 Verrucomicrobiia bacterium | reverse complement strand
CATCAAGCCCTAGTGAACAATACCCAAAACCTGCGCAGCGTCCTATCCGCCTTTAAACAAGCAGGGGGACGCGGCGTAGTGCTAACCGGGAGCGTCTTCGAACCAGACGAAGGTGTGGGTGAAGAACCGTTGCGCGCCTTCTCGCCATACGGCCTATCGAAAGGTTTGACCTGGCAAGTTTTCCGCTTTTACTGCGGCGAAGCAGGACTACCGTTGGGTAAATTTGTCATCCCGAATCCATTCGGCCCGTACGAAGAACAACGATTCACCTTTTACCTGATGAGCTCCTGGAAGCGCGGCAGCGTGGCAACCGTCAAGACGCCGGACTACGTCCGAGACAATATCCACGTTTCACTCCTGGCCGCGGTTTATAAGCGTTTTGCAGGTCAGGTCGCACAAACTGAAAAACCGATCCTAAAGTGCAACCCCAGCGGTTACGTAGAACCACAAGGCGCATTCGCGCAACGGGTCGCGCGTGAGGTGCGGAAACGAACAGGCTGGCCCTGTGAACTACACCTCCAACAACAAACCGAATTCACCGAACCGCGCGTGCGACATAATTTTGAACCCGCTGCAGCCATGGTAGAAACATGGGACGAGACCGCCGCTTGGAACGAGTTCACAGAATACTACTTAAAGCTCGAAGCCAACGCTTAATGTTTTCCCAGCCACTTGCACCTTACCCGGGGACAATTCAAACCCACGTCGGGCCCGCACCAGACTCAATGCGAGCTCGACACAAGAATGACACCCGACGCGCTTACATTGTGCGCGGTCCTGCATGGCAAACTAACAAGGCGTGAACCTCCCGTTCCAAGAAGCCGCACAACAACACATGGCCCCGCGGCGCCGTTATTCGAAGAAACGAACCGCCTCGATCCGAAGCGCCTGGGTTTGGCCTATGTGCGCAGTGCCGGTCACGCGCGGGACTAACAACATGCCGGTCTCAACCAGACCACCCGTCGGAAAGCCGCCCGCACCCGAGCCGGTCAAACTGTTGCTGCCCAAGCCCCCAACCGGAGGACCAACAAACTGTACGATTTCAACGCGCCCCACGAAAACCACCGGCTGGCCCAAAGTTCGATTCGTACCGCTGACATTGAAGAAAAAGCTTTGCTCCGAAGGGGCCGTCTGGACCTCGGGCTCGGGCGCGGAGCTGCCGCCTGTTCCGCCCGTAGCCTGCAGGGGCGCCGACGCCTGGACAACGCCCGCATAAATCGAGCCGTCTTGGTCAATGACCCTAATTAACTCGCCGTGCCGCTCGATGCGGAACGTGTTCAAAACCGGTTGGGGCGCCCCGCGGCCGGGTGCCTCTGAAATCCTGTGCGCAGGATCAACACTCTTAAACGCCCAAGCATTCGTAGCCCCAACCCGTCCTGCCGAGCCAACCGCTGCACGATCACCCGCGGCACCCGGCACTGGCTCACCCAGTGCCTTCGACCATGCAACCCCACCTGAAGTGTCAGTGGCGGGCGCCCGGCCGCCTGCGCCCGCGTCGCCAAGGCCAAGTGGCGACAACCCAACCGAGCCTCTACTCAACGGATTCGTTTCGCCGTTCCGTGCTGCAATTGTGGCGCCGGCCACGGCCGGCCTGTCCGAAGCCGCCGCCCCGCGCCCGAGCACGCTCATCTCGGCGCCCAGTCCCGATGCGGGTGAAGGTAATGCAGGTGTGAAGCTCTCGAACTGCTGCGCGGCCGCGCCCAACGGAGTAAAGGTGCTTTCACCCAGCTCGGGCATACGAATACCACCGGTATGGGCCGACCCTTCACCCCCTGCACCTGGCAGGGCAAGTTTGGAATACACCGGCTCCGTCTCTGACGTTTCCGAGTCCGACGGCTTTTGAACGGACACAAATGCAGCTATTGCCACTGCCGCGGCGCCAGCGGCCACCGCAAGCTTCACCCAGTGCGCGGCGACAAACCGCTCGAGCCAGCTCTGGCCCGGCGCCGGGCTGCTGCCGAACCAGCGCGCAGCCTCCGCGTGGAAACGTCGGCGTAGTTCGGCGCTCGGCGCCGGCGGCTCGCCCGCGTCGTGCCAGCGTTTCCGCGCGTACGCACGCAACAGCTTCTTGATCTGACGCTCAGGCTCGTGCCGCATGCTCTTCTTAGTGTTGGACAGGAACCGCAGCAGTCTGCCCATCTGCAGAAAGCCGGCG
Source organism: Verrucomicrobiia bacterium (assembly GCA_025061935.1). Classification (GTDB taxonomy): domain Bacteria; phylum Verrucomicrobiota; class Verrucomicrobiia; order Limisphaerales; family DTLC01; genus DTLC01. Next base: position 4,665 of record JANWZY010000163.1, on the reverse strand, counting down.
CATAATTTGCTCGAGCGCATCCAGGCACCGGCTCAATCGCGAACTGACGGTTTTGACGTTCAAGTTCAGTGCACGGGCGATCTCGCCGTAGCTCAGGTCGGCAAAGTACCGTAACTGCACAAGCTCGCGGCATGGCGCGCCCAGTTCATCAAGCGCACGGCTGATCAAGGCAGCCTGTTCCGCGCTCACTAAGACCTCATCCGGGCCGGGCGCCGTTGAAGCCGGGTCCGGGCCCAGGCCGGTCTCCGGGTCTCGCGCTTGCAGTGACACAGGCTTGGCACTGCCCCCGCGCTTGGCGGCAAGTCGCCGCGCACGATAATCACGCGCTTTGTTGATCGCGATCTGGAAAAGCCACGTCTGCACTCTGCAGTGGCCTCTGAACCGGGCCATGTGCCTCACAGCAGCAAGAAAAGTTTCCTGGCAAATCTCCTCGGCGTCCTCGGGGGTGAACTCGTGCGCGAGCTGATAAACGAAGCGCCAGACCGCCGGGTAATGCACATCGAGCAACTGGTCCCAAGCGGCCTGTTCGCCGCGGCGGCACCGCGCAAGCAACTCTGCCTCCGCTTCAGCGTCCATGCCGCGGACAAGATATCAGACGAGGGATGAATGGCCAGCAATGTCTGCGCCGTGTTGCCGAGCGTCTGCGCTGCACGGAAGCGCACTAGAACGCGCCGCTAAACAGTGTACGGATCGGCCAAAAACTCACCCAAAAGCGGGCGCGATCGTTGATGGAAATCCGCCCTTATACTTTCACAGCTCGCGGAGACAGTCGGAAACGATTCGGGCGCTGCCAATAGGGGTCTCCAGCACATGTAAACGCACGCATCGGTTCTCCCCCACCACCCGCGTCCGCCATTTCGCGATTTCGCTCCCATTGACCCATCCGGCCAGGCATTCCAGACTGAAAAGCACTGAAACCGCATAGGTCAGCCTAAGATCTGCCCCCGACCAACTGAACTGCGAAGTCGCCTCACGCCACAAGCCGCAGGCACAACGACCAAGACTACGCTGCGCACCATGGCTGCGCACACTCTCCACCGCCCGCGCGCATGCGCAAGGAACTCATGTTTGTGGAGCTTGCTCGCCGGATCGAGGCGGACCGGCCCCCATCTCGACTCCGCCCAGAACCCGATCGGGCCGGTACCATGAACAGCGTGCTGCACAGGCGTAGCAAACCGGCCACACCGGATGTTCCATAAGGGAATGGGATCCAGATTCTTCGATCCCGCGTTGGCAGCCGCCGCACGGGGCTTGGGTATCGCGGTAGCACCTGCTATCGGAACGGCGCAACTGACTGGGCACACGTCAAAATCCAGCCATGCACTCGAGAACCAAATCACACCGTTACTGGTACGCGACCGTACCGGACACGCAGCCCCGGGTATCTCTTGGCCGATGAAAGGCGTGCACCAGGCAGGCCACTGAAAACACCCGATGACCCGAGCACGGATCTGGCAGACATCCTACTCGTGTGGCTCAACGGTTACAGGGACACGAACCGGAACTACCTCGAAGCCGCCGCACGGGAGTTCAGGTTTCTCCAAAAGCATTTCCGCGACCCGGTACATGGGGGGTACTTTTGGGAGACCGACCTCGCCGGCAAGGTCACAGATGACCGGAAAATCCTTTACGGCCATGCATTCGCAATCTACGCGATGGTCGAGTATCACCGCGCAAGCGGCGAACCCGCGCCGTTGCGCGCGGCCATCGAGCTTTACCGACTTATCCAGCGGCACGCGCACGATGACGCGCACGGCGGCTGGGTAGAACATTTCGCGCGCGACTGGCAGCCGATCTTGGACACCACGTCCATGTCGAAGTCGAGAGTGCCGGGTGCAAGAGCGCTAACACGCACTTCCACCTCATGGAAGCGTTTGCCGAGCTTGCCGAACTGACTCGAGACGCGGATGTGATCCGGTCGCTCGCAGAGGCGCTGCAAATCAATCAGCAGCGTTTTTACCCCAGAAATCCGAATGACGCGGTCGGAATTCGTCACCCTGATTGGCGGCCTGTGCCGGGCCAGGCCGACGCCGAGCTTGCATATGGGCACAACTTCGAGTTCGCATGGCTCACGCTCAGAGCTGAGAAAGTGCTCGGGCACGGCCCTCGATGGGCCACTTCGAGGCCTACATCAGGCACGCCTGGGATTACGGTGCAGATGCCGAGCTGGGCGGCCTGTTTCATCGCGGGCCGCGGGGCAGCCCGGCGACCGTCCCCGACAAAGTCTGGCGGGTTCAAGCGGAATGGCTCGCTGCACTGACAGAGGCAGCGCAGCATAACCCCAAACCCGAGTGCGTGGCGGCGCTGGCCCAAACAGCCGAGTTCGTCCTTAAACACCAAGCCGACCGCGACGGCATCTGGTTTGACACCGTGACCCGCGACGGCACGCCCAAAGACACCCGCAAAGCGCACAATTTGAAGGCCAACTACCATGACGTGCGCGCGCTAGTAAAATTCGTCAAAGCGTTCGGGGCGACCGCGGTAGCCCAGCCGTCGCCCGTTCCACCTGCCGAGTGAACTGCCCGCGTTCTTCGCCACGGCACGCGCCGCAGCGCCCCGGCGAGGCTGCGACCCTGCTCGAAGGCGACCGAACATGCTGAAAATCAAGCGGTTCGGTATCTCGGCCCAGGCTTTCGGAATTGCCATAGGTTGCATTGCCAGCCAGGGCATGGTATTCTGCGCATCGCACGGTAAATTGCGTCGCGGCGGTGCCCGCGCGCGCTAGCCGGTGCGGAGGTCGGGCAAAACCCCAACTTTTTCGCAATGACAGCAACCGAAATTCGGCAATCGTTTCTCGACTTTTTCAAGTCGAAAGGGCACAGCATTGTCCCATCGTCGTCATTGCTGCCGGACAGCCCGAACCTGCTGTTCACCAACGCCGGCATGAACCAGTTCGTGCCCATATTCCTTGGCCAGCGCAAGCCCGACGTGTCGAAATGGCCAGGCGCAATCCCCGGCTCGGACACGCGCGCGGCCAACACGCAGAAATGCATCCGCGCCGGCGGCAAACACAACGACCTCGAAGACGTCGGGCTGGACACCTATCACCACACGTTCTTCGAGATGCTAGGCAACTGGTCGTTCGGGGATTACTTCAAACGCGAAGCCATCCAGTGGGCTTGGGAGCTTGTGGTCGAAAAATGGCAGTTCCCGCCTGAACGGCTCTACGCCACGGTTTACAAGCCTGGGCCGGGCGAACCGAGCGAGTTCGACCAGGAAGCGTATGACGTGTGGGCCGAGATTTTCAAGCGAGCCGGACTCGACCCGACAGTCCACATCCGCTTCGGCGGGCTGAAGGACAATTTCTGGATGATGGGCGACACCGGCCCGTGCGGCCCGTGCAGCGAGATTCATGTGGACCTGACCCCGCGCGGCGATTCGCAAGGCAAGCTCGTCAATGCCGGCTCAAGCCAATGCATCGAGGTTTGGAACCTAGTGTTCATCCAGTTCAATGCGAACCCGGACGGCACGCTCAGTCCGCTGCCCGCGCGCCACGTTGACACAGGCATGGGCCTCGAACGCGTAGCGGCTATCGTCCAGGGCACAAACGGCCTGAAAGATTTTGCCAACGCGCGTATATCGAACTACGAGACCGACCTGTTCAGGCCGCTGCTCGCCGCGCTCGAACGGCTCAGCGGCAAGCGATACGCAGGCACGGTACCAGCACGCCAGACAGAGCTCTCCGACCGCAGCTCGCAAGTGGCGATTGACGTCGCGTTCCGGGTCATAGCGGACCACATCCGCACACTCGGGTTCGCTATCGCTGACGGAATCTTGCCGTCGAACGAAGGCCGCGGATACGTGTTGCGACGCATTCTGCGCCGCGCCGTGCGATACGGCCGCACGCTCGGCTTCCATGAACCGTTCTTTTTCAAACTTGTGGACGTGCTCGCCGAAACTATGGGCGACGTGTTCCCAGAAATCCGCGCGCGGAAAACGCATGTCCAGGACGTGATCCGGCGCGAAGAAGAGGCGTTCAACCGTACACTCGACCGCGGCATCGCCCTATTCGAGGAGGAGGTCGCACGGCTGCTGGGGGGCACCGGCCACCTGCCCGCTGCAGCAGGAAACCTGCCCGCTGCGCCCGGCGCAAAATACTCTAGGCGTAATCTGCCACACTTCGAGCGGCCGTGGGCAAAATATATGGTCACCTTTTCCACGGTACAGGGGCGCCAACTGTCACCGCGCGCGCGTGACATCGTTTTAGAAAGCATACTTTGGACTCATCGCCAAGGCCGCTGGCAATTGTTTGCCGCTTGCGTCATGCCCGATCATGTGCATGTGCTGTTCGAACCACAAATCAAGGAGCAAGACGCTACCGGCAAACCCGTGTTTTGGTCTGTAACAGAGCTCCTGCATTCGGTGAAATCATTCACAGCCCACGAAATCAACAAACTCGAAGGCACAACAGGCGCGGTTTGGGAAAAGGAATCCTTCGACCGCCTCATACGTTCAGACGCGGATTTGGAAGAAAAGTTCCATTACATCTGTCGGAACCCGTGGGACAACAACGTCGTACCGCCAACTGAACCCTACCGATGGCTCTGGACACCGGATGCGGAACGGGGAGCGCACGCCTCCGGCGTGCCCGCGGCGGCTTCCACGCCGACGTGCGTGGGTTCACAAACGCTCCCTGCTCAACAAGCAGACGAACCTGCTCAGCGG
>JANWZY010000162.1 GCA_025061935.1 Verrucomicrobiia bacterium | reverse complement strand
GCTCGACGCAGATGAAACTAAACCAACTCACAATTTCACAAGCGGTCGAAGTGCTTGCGCGACGTGACGCCTCCGCGCGCGAGCTGATGCAGGCCTGCCTCGACCAAATCCGACGCGTGGACGACAAGCTCCACGCATTCATCAGCGTGGACGAGGCCGATGCGTTGGCCCAGGCCGACGCAGCCGACAAATTGCTCGCTGCGGGAACTGACCCGGCCAAGCCGCTGCTTGGAGTACCGATTGCCATTAAAGACGTAATTGCGGTGAAAGGCCATAGATTGAGCTGCGCGTCACGGATACTCGACGGATTCGTTTCGCCGTACGACGCCACAGTGATTGAAAAGCTTCGAGCTGCAGGCGCTATCGTCTTCGGCAGGCTAAACATGGACGAGTTCGCCATGGGCAGCTCGACTGAGACCTCCGCGTTCGGTCCGACGCGCAATCCGTGGGACCTCGAGCGCGTGCCGGGCGGCTCGTCCGGCGGCTCAGCCGCAGCCGTGGTGGCAGACGAATGCATTGCGAGCCTCGGCTCGGACACGGGCGGCTCGATACGCCAACCGGCGGCCATGTGCGGCTGTGTAGGGCTTAAACCCACCTACGGCCGCGTGTCGCGGTACGGCCTGGTCGCGTACGCTTCATCGCTGGACCAGATCGGCCCACTCGGCAAGACGGTGCGCGACGTGGCGTTGTTGCTACGTGTTATTGCAGGCCACGACCCACGCGACTCGACGAGTGTGCCTGAGCCGGTGCCGGACTACCCGGCAGCGCTCGACGGCTCGATCCGAGGGATCAAGATCGGTCTGGCCAAGGAATACATGCTCGGCGGGCTCGATCCCGAGGTCAAACATGCCGTCGAGGCTGCAGTAAATCATTTGGCCTCACTCGGCGCTGAAGTGGTCGAGATTTCGTTGCCACACACTGAATACGCCATCGCTGCTTATTACATCATTGCCACGGCTGAGGCATCAACAAACCTGGCGCGGTTCGACGGCGTGCGGTACGGCCTGCGCATACACGGTGCCGACCCGACCGAGATGTACTGCCGCACGCGCGGTGCGGGCTTCGGCCCAGAGGTCAAACGGAGGATTATCCTCGGCACCTACGCGCTGAGCGCGGGCTACTACGACGCTTACTACCTGCGCGCGCAAAAGGTCCGCACGCTCATCCGGCAAGATTTCATGCGCGCGTTCGAGCGCGTGGACGCAATTGTGACTCCGACCGCGCCGACTGTTGCGTTCAAGCTCGGCGAGAAGATAGACGACCCGCTGCAAATGTATCTCTCGGACATTTACACAATCTCGTGCAACCTGGCTGGCATCTGCGGCATAAGCGTACCGTGCGGGTTCACCGCTTCACCCAAACTGCCCATCGGCCTCCAAATCCTTGGCAAACATTTCGGCGAGGAAACAATCCTGAAAATTGCCCACGCTTACGAGCAGACCACGCCGTGGCACAAGCACAAGCCCACGATAGTCCAGTGAAACAGCGTCGGACAAATTTCAATTTGCGTTTTGGCCGCTGCGGGTGAACGGTTTACTCAAAACCTGAAAGCGCAAGTATGAACCACCAAGCCTTTAGCCGCCGACAGTTCATTAAGACGGCCACCGGTGTGGCGGGTCTCGCAATTGCATCCCGCGTATTCGGCGCCGCGCCGAACTTGCCTGAAGCCGTTCGGCCCAAACGCACTGCCGTTGATCAGGTGCCGTTGGGCAAAACAGGGTTGAAATTGAGCCGGCTCGGGGTCGGCACCGGCTCGAACACCGGTTGGGCGCAGACTGCGCTGGGCAAGCAGGGCTTCATCAAGCTGGTCCACGCCGCGTTCGACAAGGGCATTACTTACATTGACACTGCCGAGACGTATCAGACATTCGAGTGGATCGGTGACGCTATCAAAGGTTTGCCGCGCGAAAAATTGTTCGTTCAATCCAAGATTCCTGGCAGACCCGAGGACGTGCTCGCAGCGATCGACCGGCATCGCAAAACGTTCAACACGGATTACATCGACAGCCTGCTCATCCACTGCATGGTGCGGGGCAACTGGACCGAGGAATGGCGCCGCGTCATGGACGCGTTCGATCAGGCCAAGGAAAGGAAGTGGATTCGTGCGAAGGGCGTGTCGTGCCACACATTGCCAGCACTGCGTGCTGCCGCTGCATCTGATTGGCCAGAGGTGCACCTTGTGCGTGTCAACCCGCAGGGCAAATTTATTGACGGCGAAAAGGTCGAGTGGGGCGCGCTCCACACGAACGACATCGCGCCAGTGATGGAGCAGGTCAAAAAGATGCACGCCAAAGGCTGCGGTGTTATCGGTATGAAAATAATCGGCAACGGCACCTTCACCGATGCTGCTGACCGCGACAAAGCCATTCGGTTCGCTATGGCGTGCCCTGACATAGACGCCATCGTTATCGGATTCACCACCGAGGCCGAGATAGACGAAGCCATCGAGCGTATGAACCGCGCGCTGGCTGAAGTGTGAGTGCGCCGTCGGGCCGGACATGTTCGAATTGATTAGGGCGCATGGTGATTGTTTTGTGCTCGCATTTGTCTCGCCTCGGCTGGCAGTTGCGTCCGCGCAGGTCTTAAAAACATGAGCGCGCCGGCGACCAGGCGCCGGCGCGCTCAATCCGCGCGCTACTTTTTGTGGCGGACTACTGTCGTAGTACCGCCGCCCTCGGCTTAGACCGTGTATGCGGTGCTGGCCACGCGGCCGCCGCGTCCGGTCCAGTTAGTATGGAAGAACTGGCCGCGCGGTTTGTCCACCCGCTCGTAAGTGTGTGCGCCGAAGTAGTCCCGCTGTGCTTGGAGCAGGTTGGCTGGCAGCCAGGCGCTGCGATACCCGTCGAAGAACGCCAGTGCGGTGCTAAACGCCGGTACAGGAATGCCTTTGCGCATGGCAGTGCTTACGACTTTGCGCCACGAACGTACGCACCGTTTGACGGCTTTGGTGAAGAACGGATCGAGCATCAGGTTGCTCAGGTTCGGGTTACGATCGAACGCTTTCTTGATCTCGCTCAAGAAAACGCTCCTGATGATGCATCCGCCGCGCCAAATCTTGGCTATGTTGCCGTACTTGAGGTCCCAGCCGTAATGCTGTGCGGCCGCGCGCATGAGCATGAAGCCCTGCGCGTAGCTGACTATCTTGGAAGCGTATAGCGCTTTGCGGATGTCATTGATCCATTGCTTGCGATCGCCCGGGAACCGCGTGTTGGTGGGCTTGAACACTTTCGACGCGGCCACGCGCTCGTCTTTGAGCGCGGACAAACACCGCGCGTACACCGCCTCGGCTATCAAAGTGATCGGAATACCCAGCTCCTGCGAGGAAATCACTGTCCATTTGCCAGTGCCCTTCTGGCCGGCTGCGTCAAGTATCTTGTCTATTAGCGGCTGGCCGTCCTCGTCCTTGAATGCGAGTATATCGCGCGTGATTTCGATAAGGTATGATTTCAGCTCGCCTTCGTTCCATTCCTTAAAGACCTCGTGCATTTCATCCGGCGTCATGCCAAGCCCGTCTTTCATGATGTGATACGCTTCGCAAATGAGCTGCATGTCGCCGTACTCGATACCGTTATGGGTCATCTTGACGTAGTGGCCTGCTCCGTTCTCGCCGACCCAATCGCAGCATGGTTCCTCTTGACCGGTCTCAGGGTCATACACTTTGGCGGCTATGGCCTGGAAGATCGGCTTAACGTGTGGCCATGCAGCAGGGCTGCCACCGGGCATGATCGCCGGGCCGTGTCGGGCGCCTTCCTCGCCGCCGCTGACTCCTGTGCCGATGTAAAGCAAGCCTTTGCTTTCGACGTACTTGGTGCGCCGGATCGTGTCCTCGTAATTCGAGTTGCCGCCGTCAATGATGATGTCGCCCGGCTCGAGCACCCCGAGCAGTTGCTCGATGAAATCGTCCACGGCCTGCCCGGCCTTGACCATAAGCATGACGCGACGCGGTTTCTTCAGCAGCGCGGCCATTTCCTGTAACGAGTGCGCACCGAGCACGTTTGTGCCTTTGGCTTCGTTGGCGAGAAATTCGTCAACTTTGGAAACGGTGCGGTTGTAAGCCACGACGGTGAAGCCGTGGTCGTTCATGTTCAAAATCAAGTTCTGACCCATTACGGCCAGCCCAATCAGTGCGATGTCAGCTTTCGGTTCCATTTTTACCACTTAGTTTGTCCTTTTCGGGCGCCAACAATACCACGGTTTCTGAACTGCGCCAGTAGATTTTTGCATGCGCTTGTGAACCGTCTCAGGGCCTGTTTGTACGCACAGATTTGAATTTGGCAATCGAGTCCTCCGAAGATATCATTTGCGACAAGTATGGTTACTGTCCGGCGCGCAATAATTGATGTAGGCACCAACTCCATCAAGCTATTGATCGCCGACGTGACAGGGCAACAGGTCGAGCCGGTGTACGAGGACGGCAGGCAAACCAGGCTCGGCCAGGGCATTTACGAGGCCGGTCATTTAAAGCCTCAGGCGATAGCTCAAACTGCGGTCGCCGTTGGGGCGTTCGTTCAGATGGCGCTGAGGCACAACGCCGCTTCGATAAAGATCATTGCAACGAGTGCCGCGCGCGAAGCGCCGAACGCAGATGAACTTAAAACTGCCATAGAAGAGGCAGTATGCTTGCCGGTCGAGGTGGTGCCCGGTGAACGTGAAGCGCTTTTGGCCTACCGCGGTGTGCGGACAGACCCCGTATTCGCGGAGGGACCAATGCTTATTCTTGATGTGGGCGGTGGCAGCACAGAAGTGATCGTGGGCAACGGCCCGCAGCCACAGTGGCAGCGCAGCTATCAACTCGGTGCAGTCAGGCTCGCGCATCAATTGCAGCACAGCGATCCGCCCACACCGGCCGAGCTGGCCAATTGCCGGCAGTGGCTGCAGGAGTTTATCCAACGCGAGATGCAAGCCGAGCTAAAGCAGGCCATTGCGCAGACCCAAAAGTCCAAGACGCAGCCCGGCTCTTCTGGTCCCGGTGCAACCGACGCGCTGCAGCTTGTCGGCACGGGTGGCACGAGCACGGTCCTTGCCTGCATCCATGCGGGGGTGCCAAGATTCGACCGCGCTAAGATTGACCGGTTGCGGTTGCGGCTCGACCAACTCCGCGCCATGGTCGAGCGGCTCTGGCAAATGCCACTCGAAAGCCGCAAAAGAGTGGTGGGGCTCCCACCCGACCGCGCGGATATCATTCTGTTCGGCGCAGCCATTTACGAGGCGCTGTTGGACAAACTCGGGTTCAGTGAGCTGGTCGTTAGCACGCGCGGGTTGCGGTTCGGCGCAGTGGTGGAAGCTTGAGCTTCGCGTACTCCACATTTGCTCCAGTGTGGTGTCGCATCATTTCATGGCTCCGTATCGCCGGGCTGACAGCCTGAGCCATTTCACGATGCTCCAATTGCAAGCGCCGCAGGTGCCGTTCCACGGGTACGATTGCCGGCAAAACATGCCCGCTCCCTAGACGCGGCGCGCCTCATGGCTTAATGTCTGTCAAAACCGGGACCATGAACACAGCCGGTGCAAGTGAAACAACCGCCCCTATGCAGACTCGGCTGGGGCAAACCGAGCTGCATGTGAGCGGCATGACATGCGCAAATTGCGCGCGCGCTGTTGTGGACGCGATTAAAGCCGTGCCCGGGGTGCGCGACGCTGCCGTGGAGCTTGATTCAGGTCGCGCGACCGTGTTTTGGGCGCCTGGCGCGGCCCAAGACGTAACCGCAGTTGCCGACGCGATAGCGCGCGCGGGTTTCAGCGCAAAGGTTCCTGTGCCGCATGTTCCCGAGGACCAGTCAGCGCCGCACGCGCCGTGGCAGGCTAATCTATGGATAGGTGCAATAGCCACCACGCTTCTCGCAATAGGCGAGTGGGCGCTCGGCTGGGGCGGTGTGCCCTGGTTCAGATGGACAAGCTTCGCGCTTGCGACCGTAGTTCAAGTGTTTGCGGGCGCGAAGTTTTATCGCGGCGCATGGACGCAGCTCAGAGCCGGGCGCTCGAACATGGACACGCTGGTCGCGCTCGGCTCGACGACCGCCTTCGGCTATAGCACTTGGGTTCTTTTGACCGGGCGCGATTCGCACCTGTATTTCTGCGAAGCCGCAGCAATTATCACCATTATTAGCCTAGGTCACTGGCTCGAGGCGCGCGTGAGTGCGAAGGCAGCCGTGGCCCTTAAAACGCTGATGCAGCTTGCCCCGGACAAAGCGATGCGCCGGAATCCCGACGGCACGGAAACAGAAGTGCCTGTGGCGCAGTTGCAGCCGGGTGACCTGGTCGTGTTGCGCGCCGGGGATCGGGTCCCAACAGACGGTATCGTGGTTGAAGGGCAATCTGCTGTGGACGAATCAATGCTGACGGGGGAGTCTGTGCCAGTAGAAAAAAACGTCGGCAGCCAATTGTTCGCCGGCACGATCAACCTCACGGGCCGAATTGTGCAGCGCGTGCTAGCCACGGGCGAACAAACTGCGCTGGCAAATATAATTGCCGCCGTCAGGCGCGCCCAAACAAGTCGCGCAAACATCCAGCGGCTGGCCGACCGCATCAGCAGCGTGTTCGTGCCCGTGGTCGTGCTGATTGCAATTTGCACTGCGCTGGTTTGGGGGCTGATGCCCGGGCACGCGCGCGCACTGCACGAGCGGCTTTCAGCATTTTTGTGGCACGTCGACCCGCCCGAGTCGGCCGCGGCAGCCGCTTTCATTTGCGCCGCAGCAGTGCTAATCATTGCCTGCCCATGCGCGATGGGCCTGGCCACGCCTGCGGCGATCATGGCTGCGGCAAACGCGGCTGCGCGCCGCGGCATTCTGATCCGAGACGGGGTCGCGCTCGAAAAAGCTGGTCAAATAACAGCCGTCATGTTTGACAAAACCGGCACGCTGACAGTTGGTCGGCCGACCGTTGCTCAAACATGA
>JANWZY010000161.1 GCA_025061935.1 Verrucomicrobiia bacterium | reverse complement strand
CTATTCAGACTAACGGCTGTACAACAAACGAACTGGTCCCAAACAAGCGTTGGATGCTCACGAACCCGAAGAGCCTGTTCAGGGGAGACACTCAAAAGCCCACTGAACGAGATTGTGCCGCAACGATGGGGTTTGCACTCGATTTCCCCGGCCGAGGCCAAGTGGCACCACTGGACTTAACTCCAAAAAGCGGGAAACATTCAGCCTAGGGGCTGTACGACGAACGTGGCGCGCGTTCCGTGCGAGCGCTCGAGTTTGGCCCAAGTGATTGTGCAGAGCGGGGTGTTGACCGGGGTCGAGCAATGACTTTTTTAGGGGCACGGTGCCGTTAGGCTGGGCTTAGTCTGCGGGCCCAAATGGTCGAGTTTACGAGTTGAAGCTGGTCCAGGCGATTTCCCCAGGCTACTTACAACGTTTGCAGGTCGGCACGCGCACGCGCGATGATTGTGCGCAAGGATTCTTCTAGCGAGCGCTTAGGTTCCCAGCCGAGCAGTTCGCGTATGCGCGTGATGTCTGGCACGCGCCGCTGCATGTCTTCGAACCCGGGCGCATAAGCGCGGTCGAACGGAACAAACTCAATCGGCGAAAACGTTTCGGTCAGCTCCACAATTTTGCGCGCCAGGTCCAGAATCGAGATTTCTTCGGTACTGCCGACGTTGAACACGCGCCCGGCCGCTGCAGGGTGCATTGCCAGCCCGATCAGGGCCTCGACCACGTCGCGTACGTCGCAAAAACAGCGCGTCTGGCTGCCGTCGGCGTACACGGTTAGCGGCTCGCCACACAGCGCTTGCCGTATAAACCGGGGCACGACCATGCCATACCTGCCGGTTTGGCGCGGCCCGATAGTGTTGAAAATGCGGGCGCACACGACCGGCAGCCCGAACTCCGCGTGGTACGCAAGCCCGAGGAACTCATCTACCATCTTGCTCGCTGCGTATGCCCACCGCGCACGCGATGTTGCCCCAAGCACAACATCGTCTTCTTCGCTGAAAGGGACTTTGCAACCCTTGCCGTAAACCTCGGATGAGCTGGCAATCAACACGCGGCAGCCGTGCCGTGCGGCTGTGCGGAGGACAAGCTCGGTACCGAGCACATTGGTCTCGATTGTCTCAACCGGTTTCTCAACAATTAGCTTTACCCCGACTGCTGCGGCCAAGTGGAAGATTACTTTTGCTTGCGCCGCGAGGTTGTTCAGTACGGCCTCGTCTTCAATTGATGCATGAACGAACTGGAAGAGCGGATGCGCCCGCAGATGCGCGATGTTTTCGAGCCTGCCGGTTGAAAGGTTGTCAATCACTACGACGCGGTGCCCGCGGCCAAGCAGCGCATCGGCAAGGTGTGATCCGATGAACCCTGCGCCGCCGGTAATCAGGCATGTACAGCCGGCTAATGAGGATTCGACTGTGATCTTCATGCTTTCCAGACTTGGCCGGGGCGCGTCCGGACGCGCGCCATCACATTGCGTGTGTCAATAATGCAATTGGCCCATTGCGCAAGTTGCGCGTAGTTGACCGCGTCGTGATGCGTGACAATGACAACGGCATCGAACTGCGAAATCGTTTTGCGTTGCCAGGCTACCGAGCGTGTGCCGGCCCAGTGCGAGTACTCGCGCGTGGGCTTGATTACAGGTATGTGCGGGTCGTAGTACGAGACATCCGCCCCCCGTGCTTTTAGCAGGTCCATGATCCTGTATGCTGGCGACTCGCGGTCGTCGTCCACGTTCGGCTTGTACGCCAACCCGAGCACGAGCACTTTGCTTCCATTGAGAGCTTTCCTGTGCGCGTTCAGTGCCTCGCTCACTTTTTGCACCACGTAGTCGGGCATCGCAGTGTTGATCTGGCCCGCAAGCTCGATGAACTTTGTATCTTTGCCCACGGCGCGCGCTTTCCACGTTAGGTAAAATGGGTCAATCGGGATGCAGTGCCCACCCAACCCCGGCCCTGGGTAAAAGGCCATGAATCCGAACGGCTTCGTTTTCGCCGCTTCAATTACCTCCCAGATATCAATGCCCATTGCCTCGTACACGAGCTTAAGCTCGTTCACCAGTGCGATATTGACGCTCCGGAAAATGTTTTCGAGCAGCTTCGCCGCCTCGGCGACGCGGCATGATGACACGGGCACCACGGTCTTAAACGCGCGCTTGTACAGCGCACATGTGCGCTCAGTGCATTTATGGGTAAGCCCACCAACGAGCTTGGGCACAGCCGACGGGTCAACGCTTGTGTTGCCCGGGTCCTCGCGCTCGGGCGAAAACGCGAGATTGAAGTCCGATCCGGCCTTGAGCCCTGAGCCGGTTTCAAGCACTTCGCGTAACTCGGTGTCTGTGGTACCGGGGTAGGTGGTGGACTCGAGCACGATCAGTTGGCCGTGCTTGAGGTACCGGCTGATGGTCCGCCCGGTGTTCAGCACGTATGAAAGGTCCGGCTCGCGATGTTCTCCTAGCGGTGTGGGGACGCAAATGATCACCGCTTCGACCTCAGCCAACCGGCTGAAATCATTCGACGGATCGAACCGCCGTCGGCGCAATTGACTTGAAATGGATTCCGCCGGGATGTGTTTGATGTAACTTTGGCCGCGTCGGAGTTTCTCGATTTTGGCCGGGTCTATGTCAAGCCCGACCACGTTGCAGTCAGCCTGTGCGAACCGCAGAGCCAATGGGAGCCCGACGTATCCCAGGCCGATGATAGCAATCGTATTGTCACCGGTTTTCGACGAAGCAGGTTGAGCAGCCATGTTCAGTAGCGCTTCAACTTTTGGGTGGTTTGTCGCGTCCGGCCACGCGTTGCTGTGGACCGGGTTTGAACCGCTGTGCGCGTATCGGTCATGTGCGCGTGGAGTCTGGTCAAAACCGGCGCGAATAATCAAGCTGTCAGTGCGCGCTGTGGCGCGGGGCTTTCCCCGTCGGCGCAGCACAACGTGTTTAGCAATATACAACGACACGTCGCTCGAATACTTGACTTAGGCCGGCTTTTCGGAAACATCGGGTCGCGTGGCGCTGTTCACGATCGAAGATCAACTGAAGTACGACATCGTGCGCAAGATTTACGAGGGCGGCATGGGGATCGTCTATGAAGCCGAGCAGCACGGTGCGCGCGGGTTCGTTAAACGCGTGGCGATCAAGATCATTCGCGATCAGTACGCCAGACAGCCGGTGTTCATCGAGAATTTTATCGGCGAGGCCAAGCTGGTAGCCGACCTCATTCACACGAACATAGTGCAGACTTACCACCTGGGCGAGGCTAACGGGCGATACTTCATCGCGATGGAGCTGATTCGCGGGGTCAATCTCGAGCAGCTCATGCTCCAGTTGGCTGCCAAGGGGCAGCGCTTGCCCAAGGAACTGGCCGTGTTTATTGCGAGCCGGGTCGCGCGCGGCCTCGCCTATGCGCATGCCAAGCGCGACAAGGACGGGAAGCCGCTCGGCATCGTCCATCGCGACGTCAGTTTCAAAAACATACTCATTGCATACGAGGGCGATGTGAAACTCACCGATTTCGGCATCGCGAAGGCGCGCGGGTTCCTGATCGACAAGGAAGGCGAAGTTGTCGCCGGTAAAGCCGAATACATGAGTCCGGAACAGGCGAGTTTCCAACCCACAGATCGGCGGTCGGACCTGTTCTCAATGGGCATAGTCTTGGCGCACATGTTGCTCGGATATAACATTTTTAAAGGCGCCACCCCGGAAGAATCGCGCCAGCGCGTTATCAGCCTTTCGATCCCCGACTTCCGGAGCCTCGACGAACGGATTGACGACCGCCTGAATGAAATTTTGCAGCGGCTGCTTACCCGCGACTTGGCTGGGCGGTATCAGTCAGCGGACGAAGTTCTGTTCGACCTGGAACATTACATTTACCACCGCGGCTACGGCCCGACAAACGAGACGTTGGGCAAGTTCGTGCGCGAGCTGTGCGGCCAGGCTGTGCCGGTCGAAACTGAACCCGGAACAGGTAGCACCGACCTGCTCGAATATGCCGCGCGCGTGGGCAAGAAACCCAGTTCAACATGACCCCCAGAGAATCATCTGTGTTCACGCTGGCTCTGATCCAGACCCGGTGCGGGCCGGACCCGGACGCGAACCTGCAGAAAACACTTGCGCTGGCCGAGCGCGCCGCACGCCAAGGCGCGCGCATCGTTTGTACACAGGAGTTGTTCCGAACCCAGTACTTTTGCCAGCTAGAAGATTATCGGAATTTTGAGTTGGCCGAGCCGGTGCCGGGCCCGACCACTGACGCGTTCAGTTCGCTGGCGAAGAAGCTCGGCGTCGTTTGCATCTGCTCGGTGTTCGAGCGGCGTGCCCCTGGACTTTATCACAATACCGCAGCAGTGATCGACGCAGACGGCGCACTGCTTGGCATCTACCGCAAAATGCACATTCCCGACGATCCCGGCTATTTCGAAAAGTTTTACTTCACACCCGGCGACACCGGATTCAAGGCGTGGCAGACACGCTTCGGCAAAATAGGCGTGCTTATTTGTTGGGACCAGTGGTTTCCTGAAGCTGCGCGATTGGTCGCACTTCAGGGCGCTCAAATAATTTTTTGCCCTACAGCGATAGGTTGGTTGCCCGCGGAACGAGCAAAGTTCGGCCGCGCGCAGCACGACGCTTGGGAGACCGTCCAGCGCGCGCACGCCGTCGCAAACGGCTGCTACTGGGCTGCAGTCAATCGGGTTGGATTGGAAAAGCCGGCGGGGACTAAAACTGCTGGCATACATTTTTGGGGCCAGAGCTTCGTTGCCGGCCCAGACGGCGCCGTGCTCGCGAAAGCAAGCGCCACACGTGAGGAAACGTTGCTCGTCAAAGTTGACTTGCGCGCAATCGAACGCCAGCGCACGCACTGGCCGTTCCTGCGCGACCGCAGGGTTGACGCTTACGGGCATATCGCAATACGATTCGCAGATTAAAAGGTTTAAAATCGAGCTGACGAACGCGCGCTTGTTGGGCCATGGCCGATACAATCCTGGACCGAATCATGGCTGATGTGCGGCGCGAGGTCGAACATGCCCAGTACGTGCGGCCCGTGAGCGAGCTGGAGCGGATGCTCAAAGACGCGCCGCCAGTAAGACCGTTTGGTGACGCGCTCCAGCACGGCTTCGGCCTGATAGCCGAAGTTAAGGTGCGCTCGCCCAGCCGCGGCGTCATGCCCCCCGAAAACGTGGCTGCCGCACCCGCTGCATACGAGCGGAGCAGGGTCGTTAGATGCATCTCCGTTCTGACGAACTCGACCCACTTCGGTATGGACATCACTAAGCTGCGCGACATCAAGCTCCAAAGCACCAAGCCTGTGCTGCGCAAAGATTTCATTTACACCGAGTACCAAGTGCTCGAAGCCCGTGCATTCGGCGCAGATGCCGTCTTGTTGATTGTGAGCCTGTTTGAGCCTGCGCGGCTCCAGCAAATTTACGAGTTCGTGCGCGACCTGGGCATGGACGCGCTTTTCGAGTGCCATACCCGCGCAGACATCGAATGCGTGCCATCTACGGCAAGGATTTACGGCATCAACACGCGCGCGTTCGATTTGCCAGTCAGCGTATATGAAGCCGCACGCGCACATGCGGCCGGTGGCCAGCACGATCCGACGACAGACCTTGCACGGCTCGAGCTCGGCAGGCACTTGCCCCAACACGCAATCAAGGTTGCCGAGAGCGGCCTCGGACCGGAACACATCCCAATGCTTCGCAAACAGGGCGTGTACAACGCGGCCTTGGTCGGCACGCGCTTGTTAACTGCGCGCGAAGGCCTCGAAGCGGCACTGGCGGCGTTTGAGGCGGCCTGTGAGCAGCCTCTATAGGCTCCGCAATGGATCAGACGCGGGTTAACCAAACACGTTCCGGGCGAACATGTCGATGCAATCAACCCGTGAGCGTTGGCACTGCACGACATAAGCCTGGCCACGTCCTTCCTGAATGTCTGGTTGGACGTCACTGGCGTAGCTGCGCCTGAATCCGCGGCTACACATCGTCTCATCTGCCACTGATTTCACGTATATGCCAAAGGCGCTTGTCACAGGTGCGGGCGGGTTGATCGGTAGCTACGTGGTGCGTGAAGCAGCGCAGTGCGCGCCAGGTTGGACTGTCCGCGGGCTTAGGCGCGCAGACATGGACCTTACCAATTATGCCGCTTTATGCGCGCTTTTCGCAGACTTCAAGCCCGACGCAGTCATTCATTGCGCCGCACTGACAAACACGCCCTTGTGCGAAGCCGAGCCTGACCGCGCGCGGCTGCTTAACGTAGATGTGACCGCACGAATATGCGAGCTTGCCGCTGCCATTCCTTTGGTGTTCATTTCTACGGACCTCGTTTTCGACGGCACGCGGGGGAACTATTCCGAGACCGACAAGGTTAACCCCTTGGGCGTTTATGCGCAAACGAAGGCGGAAGCCGAACGGATTGTGCTGACCAACTCCAGGCACATCGTGATCCGCACCTCGCTCAATGCGGGGGTGTCGCCCACCGGTGACAGAAGCGTGACCGAAAAAATGCGCATGGCGTGGCGTGCTGGCCAGACGCTACGCCTTTTCACCGACGAGTACCGCTGTCCCATCCATGCAAGCCTGACGGCCCGCGCGATTTGGGAACTGCTCAGACAAGGTCAAGCCGGGCTGTTCCATATTGCCGGCGCGCAAAAGCTCTCGCGCTGGGAGCTTGGCCAGCTCGTAGCCGCACGGTGCCCTGAACTGAACCCGAGGCTCGAGCCCGCCTCAATCAAAGAATGGGCCGGTCCGCCACGCGCAGCGGACACTTCACTCGACTGCAGCAAAGCGCAAGCGGCGCTGTCCTTCCCGCTGCTTGGCCTGGAACACTGGCTTAAATCACACCCTTCTGAGCCATTCTGATTGCTTGTCCCGTAAGGCGCGACCGAGGTATTGATCTCCGCTTTTTGGACTTGACGCGTGGTGCCACGTGCGTGGCCCCCTCGCAGCGGCTTGGTGGACAATCAGACACTCGTCTTCAT
>JANWZY010000160.1 GCA_025061935.1 Verrucomicrobiia bacterium | reverse complement strand
GCGCGCGCGCGCCGTTGTTCGACGGGGCCGAGGTGATCGGCTCGGTGCTGCGGACGCAACCCGGTATCAGACCGGTTTACGTAAGCGTTGGGCATAAGATAGACTTGCCGGGCGCTGAGCAGCTCGTGCTTGCATGTGCCACCCGATACCGTCTGCCTGAGCCGACGAGGCTAGCCGACCAGTTCGTTGCGGCGGTGAAACGCCAGGGGCAATTCACTGCGCAAAAGGTTGGGAGCTCCTAGGTCAGTAATTTTCGGTCCGGAGCCGGCCAGTGGGAAATCGTGCCTTGGAGCTTTCCTGCCCTGAAATGTGGGCGCGCAAGCTTCGTTAGCGCATTCGGCCAGGTCAAGGGCTGGAACGTCTGCAAACGGCGATGGTGCGAGTACGAACTTTTCAATTGGCAGGCGTAAGTATGCTCATGGCGGGCAATGATACGTCGGGATAGCAGCATGCGGTACCAGTCGCGCGCATGGGCTTGAACCAATTTGACCCACACGCGCACGCTGCGCGCAGCACGGTAAATTTGGAAGTAGGTGGTGCAATGTGCTCCGGTTGGGTTACGGGTTGCACGCGGGCACGGTCGGTGCGTGAGGCCGGATGCGTCGGTGCGCATGAGGTAGTCGAGGCGCGCTCGAAGGGGTGTGGCCTAAGTCCCAGAAAATTCTAGCACGAGTCCGGGCTAACCTTTCGTGTGCGCAGTTTTCGCGAGCGCGATGATTCGTGGATTTAAGCGGAGGGTTTTTCAGGCTCGTAGTTCAGGTATGGGCCGAGCCATTTCTCGGCTTCGGTGATGCTGATGCCCTTGCGCGCAGCGTAGTCTTCGAGTTGGTCCTTGCCGATTTTGCCAACGGCAAAATACCTCGATGCGGGGTGTGCGAAGTACAACCCGCTTACACTTGAGCCGGGCCACATGGCGAAATTCTCCGTGAGCCGGATGCCGGCGTTTCGCTCCACATCGAGCAGTGTCCAGATCGTCAATTTCTCGGTATGGTCGGGGCAGGCGGGATAACCCGCTGCCGGCCTGATCCCACGGTATTTCTCTTCGATCAGGTCCTCGTAGCTCAGGTTTTCGTTCTTGCCGTAGCCCCACTCGGCCCGGACGCGTTTGTGCAGGAATTCGGCAAAGGCTTCGGCCAGGCGGTCTGCCAATGCCTCGGCCAAGATTGCGCTATAGTCGTCGTGGTCGCGTTTGAACCGCGCGACCAGTTCGTCGAGCCCGTGGCCCGCCGTAACAGCGAAAGCGCCGATGTAATCTGCCCCGATGACTCGCGGCGCAATGAAATCTGCCAGGCACCAGTTTGGTGACCCGTCCTCTTTCGGCATCTGCTGCCGAAGGAAGTGTAGGCTGACCAACACCTTTGTGCGAGTTTCGTCGACGTAAATTTCGACGTCATCTCCGACGCGGTTCGCAGGGAAAAATCCGTACACGCCGCGCGCGACGAGCAGGTTTTCGCCCACAATTTTATCCAGGAGCTTTTGGGCGTCGGCAAACAGCGCGCGCGCTTCCTCCCCGTGCTTGGGATGATTCAAGATTGCCGGGAACCGCCCGCGCAATTCCCACGCATGGAAAAACGGCGTCCAATCAATGAACGGAACAAGGTCGGCGAGCGAAATGGGGAGCGCGGCCGTCTCGGCTGCTGTTGTCGGCGTCCCGCCGACAACACTTGCCGGTCCCGGTGTTTCAGGTCGGATTTGTGCCTCCGGCGAGACGCCGGAGGCCGCACGCGAGACGCGTGCGCTCCCCAACATTTGTGAGGACACCACCCGCACGCCTAAAAACTCGGGTCGCGGCAGGTCGTCGTAACTCAGCTTTGGCGCGTTGGCCCGAGCAGCTTCAAGCGTGAGCAACGGCTGTTTGCGACTTATGTGCTGTGCGCGAATGGCAGAATATTCTTCGCGAAGTTGCCGGACAAAAACTGGCCTTTGCTCGCGGCTGAGCAAACTGTTGACGACCGGCACCGCACGTGATGCATCCGCCACGTGAACTACGGGGGGAGTGTACCAGGGCGCTATCTTCACTGCCGTGTGCGTTTTGCTTGTGGTGGCGCCGCCGATCAGCAACGGGATGCCAAACCCCTCGCGCTCGAGTTCGCGTGCCACGTGCGCCATTTCGTCCAGCGACGGCGTGATTAGTCCACTCAGACCGATTATGTCCACATTTTGCTCGCGCGCGGTCTGGAGGATTTTCTCGGCCGGCACCATCACGCCCAGATCGATCACTTCGTAGTTGTTGCACCCGAGCACGACGCCGACGATGTTCTTGCCTATATCGTGCACGTCACCCTTGACTGTGGCCAGCAACACCTTGCCGCGCGCGCGCCCGGTAGCCTGTTTCTCGGCTTCGAGATAGGGTGTGAGGTATGCCACCGCCTTTTTCATGACCCGCGCCGACTTAACCACCTGCGGCAGGAACATTTTGCCCGCGGCGAACAGGTCCCCCACCACGTTCATTCCGGTCATGAGCGGGCCCTCGATAACGGCCAACGGGTTGCCGTACTTCTGGCGCGCCTCCTCCACATCTTGCTCAATAAAGTCTGATATGCCTTTGACCAGCGCGTGGACAAGCCGTTGCTCGACCGGTTCGGCGCGCCAGCCGAGTTCGTCACCGGTTGCATCGGACTCGCGCGGTGCTTGAGCCTTTAGCGTTGCGCTGTAGGCGATGAGTCGCTCGGTCGCGTCTGGCCGCCGATTTAGAAGCACGTCCTCGACACGTTCGAGCAGCTCCTTCGGAATTTCCTCGTACACGGCCAACATGCCTGCGTTCACTATGGCCATATCGAGCCCGGCACGGATAGCGTGATACAGGAACGCGCTGTGCATGGCTTCGCGCACAACGTTGTTGCCGCGGAACGCGAACGATACGTTGCTGATACCCCCGCTGACCTTGGCCAAAGGGAGATTCTCCTTGATCCACCTGGTGGCGCGGATGAAGTCCACGGCATAATTGGCGTGTTCTTCCATGCCTGTGCCCACGGTCAGCACGTTCGGATCGAGAATGATGTCCTCGGGCGGGAAATTTGCTTTTTTGACAAGCAGCTCGTAACTGCGCTGGCAAACCTCGATCTTGCGCTCGAAAGTATCGGCCTGGCCGCGCTCGTCGAAAGCCATCACCACTACTGCGGCGCCGTACCGGCGGATCAGCCGCGCTTTCTCGATGAATTGCGTTTCGCCTTCTTTTAGGCTGATCGAGTTGACCACCCCCTTGCCCTGGAGGCATTTCAGGCCCGCCTCGATTACGGCCCAGTTCGACGAATCAATCATGATCGGCACGCGCGCTATCTCAGGCTCGGACGCAATTAGGTTGAGGAAATGTGTCATGGCTGCCACGCCATCAAGCATCGGCGCATCCATGTTCACATCCAGCATTTGCGCGCCGTTTTCGACTTGTTGACGAGCAATGGCCAGGGCCTGGTCAAACTCACCTGCCGAAATATGTCGGGCGAATTTGGGCGAGCCGGACACACTCGTGCGTTCGCCAATGAGAACGAAATTCTGCGCAACATTTTGTTGGGTGGGCGCGACCGTCTCAGTCGCAGGGTTCGGCGTCGCGCCGGAGTCTTCTGTGGCCGGCGGTCGGCCGGGAGATTTGCCAGGGCGAGTTTCGAAGCGTGACGCCTCGAACGACACGCCGGAGGCGTGTGCTCCCCATCTGAGGTTCCCACGAATCGTAAGCGGCTCAAGCCCGCTCAGACGCAGACAAGGTTCGATTTGCGGCCGTTTGCGCGGGGTTACGCCGCGCACCGCATCCGCGATAGCCCGAATATGCGCCGGCGTGCTCCCGCAGCAGCCGCCAACCATATTGAGTAACCCCTCGCGCGCCAACTGGCCGAGCACCGCAGCCATGTGTTCGGGCGTGTCATCATATTGCCCGAACGCGTTCGGCTTGCCGGCGTTCGGATAACAACTGATGTAGCAGTCGGCCACCGCGCTTAACTCTTCCAGATGCGGGCGCACCTGCCCCGCGCCCAAGCCGCAGTTCACCCCGACTGCGAGCGGCGCAGCGTGCCGGACAGAGTACCAGAACGCCTCCAGCGTCTGACCTGACAACGTGCGCCCTGACGCATCGCTTACTGTGACTGAAAGCATCAACGGCAGACGCCGGCCCAATCGCTCGAACAGTTCGAGAAGCGCGAACAAGCACGCTTTCGCATTAAGTGTGTCGAAAATGGTTTCGACCAGCAGAATGTCCACCCCGCCCTCGATTAACGCGCTCGCCTGTTCGGAGTACGCCGCTACAAGCTGATCGAACGTAACGGCCCGATACGCGGGGTTCTGCACATCCGGCGAAAGCGAAGCGGTCCGATTGGTCGGGCCTATTGCGCCCGCAACGAAAATGCGCCGGCCGGGATTTAATCGCATGAACTCGTCTGCGGCGCGCCGCGCAAGCTGCGCCGCAGCCCGGTTCATTTCGCACACGAATTGTTGCGTACCGTACTCGGACTGCGAGATGCGATTGGCGTTAAACGTGTTTGTGCCGATTATGTCTGCCCCGGCCTCAATAAATTGGCGGTGGATATCGTAAACGATCTCAGGCCGGGTCAGGTTCAAAATGTCGTTGTTCCCCTTTAGCTCGACCGGATGATCCTTGAACCGCGCACCGCGAAAATCTGCCTCGGACAAGTTAAGTGCCTGGATCATCGTGCCGCGCGGGCCGTCGAGCACGACTATCCGCTGACGTAACAGCGCCTCCAACACTTTTGCGCTTTCAGTTTCGACGCACATTCGTTGTTTGCAACTTTGCCGGGCGAACCTGCTCGGTTCACCACAGGCCGCTGCGACTTTTCTACACGGAAACTAGCATTTTCCATTTGCACTGCAATCAAAATATCATGATATCCGGATATGTCTATTAGACAACCGGACGGCCTACCATCCGAACGGCCCGGCAACGGCCCGGCGCGCGACAGCGGGCTGTGCCCAAGCGCGCAGTGGACTGTTCCGCGCAGCGCGAACAGAAATTCAAAGGTAATTACTCGGGTGCCACGGGCTTATATGTACCCGTTCCGTAATCCGAGCGCGATGGCGCAGCAGTCGGGGCTGCCATGCGTGCAGACTGGGATTTGAAATGGAACATGTGCGCCGCGCCGGCGTCGGCTCCGCCGCGCACCTGCTTGAATCATTATAGGCGACCCGCGCACGGCACACTTCCTGGCTGTTACGCGATTGTTGGAGTGTCAGCAGGCGCACCAGATGCGCTGGGTTGGCAAAATCAGCAATTGACAGGCGCGCGCGTCTTGGTAAGTTGCGTAGTCCTTTTGCTTCGGGGTATTCCCGAGAAAATTAACCAAAAAGCGAAACCTATGTCCGGAACGAAGACCAAAAAATACGTGTATTTCTTTGGCGGCGGCAAAGCCGACGGTAACGAATCAATGAAGGAACTACTTGGGGGCAAGGGTGCGAACCTGGCCGAAATGGCGGGGCACCCGAACCTGCGTCTGCCCGTGCCGCCCGGATTCACAATCACAACCGAAGTGTGCACGTACTTTTACAAGCACAACCGCACGTACCCCAAAGAGCTTAAGCCGCAGGTCGAGGCGGCCCTGGCGCGAGTCGAGAAGCTCATGGGTCGTAAATTCGGTGATCCAGAAAACCCGCTGTTGGTTTCCGTCCGATCGGGCGCGCGCCGTTCAATGCCCGGCATGATGGAAACCGTGCTTAACATCGGGCTTACTGACAAAACCATCGGCGGCCTTATCAAGCAAAGTGGTGGCAACGAGCGGTTTGCGTACGACGCATATCGCCGGCTCATCATGATGTATTCTGACGTAGTAATGGAAAAGGCCGCGGGTCTGGAGCCTAGGGGTGGCAAGGGCATCCGTAAACTCATGGACGAGCGGCTCGACGAGCTCAAGCACGCCAAGGGCTACACTTCCGACACACAGTTAACCGTCGAGGACCTCAAGAAACTCGTTGCCGAGTTTAAAGAAATGGTCAAAGAGCACTTTGGCAAACCGTTCCCGGACGATCCACAAGAACAGCTCTGGGGCGGTATTGCTGCTGTGTTCGCCAGTTGGATGGGCAAGCGCGCAGTTGAATACCGGCGCATTGAAAAAATCCCGGACGACTGGGGCACCGCGGTCAATGTCCAGGCAATGGTTTTCGGCAACATGGGCGATGACAGCGCCACGGGCGTCGCGTTCACCCGCAACCCTGCCACGGGCGAAAACGTGTTCTACGGCGAGTACCTAGTTAACGCGCAGGGCGAAGACGTTGTGGCCGGCATCCGCACGCCCGCGCCGATCAACGACGCCTCGGCCAACGACCAGAGCCGGCACCTGCCCACACTCGAAAAGCTCATGCCGAAAATTTACAAGGAGCTGGACGAGTACCGGCGCCGGCTCGAGCGGCACTACAAGGACATGCAGGACATCGAGTTCACCATCGAAAAGGGTAAACTTTACATGCTCCAGTGCCGCGTCGGCAAACGCAACGGCACAGCCGCAGTGCGCATGGCCGTCGAGATGTACAAGGAGGGCCTGATTGACGCCGAAACAGCTATTATGCGCGTGGCGCCGGCGCAACTGGTCGAATTGCTCTTGCCCATGCTTGATCCTAAGGCGGAGCAGGCAACCCACCCCATTGCCAAGGGTCTGCCTGCCGGCCCAGGCGGCGCCATCGGAAGGGTAGTGTTCACCGCCAAAGACGCCGTCGAATGGGCCGCGCGCGGCGAGAAAGTCATCCTCGTCCGTGAGGAAACCTCGCCAGAAGACGTTGACGGCATGCACAAGGCGCAGGCCATCCTTACCAGCAAGGGCGGTATGACAAGCCACGCCGCGTTGGTCGCGCGCGGTTGGGGCAAATGCTGCATCGTCGGTTGCGGTGACATCGAGATCGCAGACGACAACAAATCCTTCCGCACCAAGAAGGGCGACGTGGTGAAGGAGGGCGATTGGATCAGCCTTAACGGTACAAAGGGCCTGGTGTATCTCGGGAAGCTGCCGTTGGTGGATGTGGACCTCGAGCACAACAAGTATTACACAGAACTAATGAAGCTGGTT